>JAHJGB010000177.1 GCA_018824725.1 Candidatus Omnitrophota bacterium | reverse complement strand
AGTTCATTATTACTCCTCAAGAGATGGAATATAACAGTATATGTTGGCCAGATGACAGTTATAGCCAAAAAACAAGAGGTCTCATGAAAATTTTTTCTAGGGCCTTACAACGTCCTTTCAGAGATTTTCTTACTGTTGTACTCATAACGATCTTGGCGATTTTGTTTTATTTGCCACTGTTTGCAGACATAAGTCATGGCATACCCTGCCTGGATTGGTGCGGGATATATCCTTATCTTGAATTCTTTAGAATATCCCTATTTGAATACCACCAGTTCCCCCTAAGAATCCCTCATTTTGAAGGGGGCTACCCCTCTATAGGATTTCCGTATGACATATCCTTAAGTCCTTTATCGCTAATCGTCTTGGCGTTCGGGGGCATGGAGGGGACCAAGATCACCATTTTTTTAATCGCTTTATGCGGCGCCCTCAGCGTATTCTATTTGACCCGCTATCAGCTTCGCTATAATCCGGCGGGCTCCCTTTTTTCTACGCTAGCTTTTCTTTTCTGCAGCTGGGGGCCTTGTCAATACCTGGAATCAAACTATGAGAAGTTATACTTTTACTTCCTGCCTTTGCTGGTAGTTCTTTTTATAAAAGCCACACAATATAAAAAGTTTATATTTTTTGCATCTGTGGCCTTAGGTATCGTAGTCGTATCTGCCGGCAGCATTTTTATACCCATTGCCCTTTTTTTATTTCTCTTCGCCTGCCTTCATGCTATCCGGTTTGAAAAACCTCACAAGATTAAGGTAAACATCCGATATCCGGCAGTGTTTGTGCTCATCATGCTGGCCACTTTTTTTATTTCGATGGCCAAAATCATGCCTATGCGCCAGCTGCTTTCCCGCAGCGATATAAAATTCGTTCATTTTCCCTATGAAAACAGTTATTCTAAGATAGCAAAAATAATGACTGTAACGCAAGAGAGAGACGTAACTCCGAAAAAGCTGTATGGCTGGCTATTTAAGACCGATTCCTATGTCGTCGGCACGGAAAGGGACGATTATGTGCAGATGTATTTTGGCTATATACCGGTCATACTGGCTGCGCTTGGGTGTTTTTTATATTGGAAAAAGATTTGGCGTTATGTAATTCTTTTGATTATTTCTATTATTATCTCCTTTGGGCCGCATAGCCCGGTTGACCTGTTTAGGTGGCTATGGCATCTTCACCCGTATGTCCACAGCATTTGGCGGCTGGACGAATATTTTACTTTTCAGATTTTTTTTATTATCGCAGTCATTTCGGGAAGATTTTTTTCTGTACTGGATCTCGGAGAAAGGAAAAAGTTTTTTTGGCTATTGATTCCGGTTGCAATATTCAGCCTGAACAATATGTTCTGGCTGAACCAGCGTTTTTTAGAAAACCGGATACATCTCAGGGATAGGTCTGAGTTTTCGTTTCAGAAAGAGTTTTTTCATGTCAAGATTAAAGATTACATCGGGTTTCCGGAACCCTACCAAATTGACCAGTATTACTATACGCAGAGTAATATCGGCCTCATTGATTGGCTCTTCGGCAATCTTGCAATCAAGACAAATGTCGTTCCTAGATATCTGGTCAAAGAGGGCGATTCACGGTATTTGCCTGCAGAACTCGATAGGCTAGAGGCTAATCCTGCTTACCGAGGAGAGGTATTTTTTAAGAATGAAGAGAATCAAGCGCAGCTTCAATATTTTAGCCCGAATAAGATCCGGATAAGCGTGCAAATAAAAAATGCCGATACGCTTATCATTAATCAAAATTATCATCAGAGCTGGAGAACAAATGTCGGAAAGCTGCTTAAACGCGGTGATGGTGGCCGGTTGGCGGTAGTCTTCGATGACCCCGGGGATTATATGCTTCAATTGACATACGTTCCTCTGGAATTCTATCGCGGCCTTGCGATAAGCATAATGTCGTTACTTTTAGCCTACTATTTTATGGTGTACAAAACACGGAACGATGCAGCGCGCAGAGATCGCAAGGCAGTATGAAAACAAGGCATATATGCAGAGCCAAAAACATAAAATTTCAGTAATAGTTATTACCTATAACCAGAAGGATACTATCGCAACGTGTCTTGAGTCGATCCTAAAACTAAACAATGATAATTATGAAGTGATTGTGATCGATGACTGTTCGCAGGACGGAACAGCCGAGATTGCCGAGAGGTTTCCATGTCAGTTGATTAAGCTGGATAAGCATAGAGGAGCTGCTTTTGCCAGAAATCGCGGTGCTGAGCAGGCCTCCGGAAACATCCTCTTCTTTCTGGACTCAGATGTAATAGCGGCAAATAACGCGTTGTCAGAGATACTAAAAATGCTTCAGGATCATCCTGCCGCGCAAGCGGTCCAGGGCAGGTATTTACAAGAAAGCGTACCCAAGAATATCGTTACCCAGTACAAGGATTATTTTAATAACTATAAAAGCCAATGGATTGAAAGTGACTGCGTAAATATAATAGCAACCTATTGTTTTGCGATAAGAAGGCAGGCTTTTTTCGAAGCCGGTGGATTTGACGCTAAAATTCCGGGAGCGACAGTTGAAGATAACGATTTGGGATATAGGCTTTTTGAGTCAGGGAATTTGGTAGTGCTAAACAGAAATTTAACCGTAACGCATCTGAAAAGGTACTCCTTAAAATCTCTATTGAAGCGCGCCTATATCGTAAGTTTCAATATGGTTAAATTCTTTTTAAGAATCAGATTTACGAAACAAAGAAAGAATGCATCCAGGAATTTTTCATACATTCGCCCGCCACAGGAACTAATGGCGGGCTCAGTATTCCGCCCAAGCCTGCCTGCCGGTCAGGCAGGGAACCCCGGGTTTAAGCCCGAGGGGGCTCCATTTATTCCCTTAAGTTCTGGGAAGAAGACCAATCTATATCTTGCTATGAGCCTTGTCCTGTCGTTTGTTATTTTTAGTTTCGGTATCTATACTTTTTTGAATTTTAAGATGCATTATCTTGCGTTATTTTTATCACTTATGCTTGTATTTATATTGATAAATTTAAAATACCTGTTGTTATTGTCGAAGATTAAAGGTTGGAGGTTTTGTTCTGCATGGATAGGCATTTTTTACCTGGACATGTTATTCGCCTTTTTCGGGCTGCTTCACGGGGGGGTGGACTTTTTCATCTTTCAGAGAAAATATTGATAATTCACAATGAGGATTCGCGAAAAAATTAGATGGGCGGGTAAAATTTTGTTTCCTACTTACAGATGGCGCCTGCCTGAACAAGTTATATTTTTTATAACCGATAAATGTAATTTGGCATGTGCGCATTGTTTCTATTGGGCCAATCTCAACAAAGAAACCAATGAAGCTACTCTGGAAGAAATAGACAGATTTTCAAAGTCATTAGGCCCCTT
>JAHJGB010000176.1 GCA_018824725.1 Candidatus Omnitrophota bacterium | reverse complement strand
TGATACTCGTCGAGCCAATTATCTGTCAATGGCCCGCTGTAATTAGGCTGGACCACTACCATAAAATATATCCAGTCCACTTTTTTATTCCCGTCTGTCCAATCAACCAGCTTGAGTATTTCATCTAAATTTTCGCTCATAATGATACAGCAGAGGCCTTTTTTTGTCTGCGGAGCATATCTTGTCAGATTATCTATGGCATTGGTTACCTGCTTGTGGACTCCCTTTACTCCCCGCATTTTATCGTGAATCTCCGGGTTATAACTATCTAAAGACAGGCTTACCGCATCTAATCCGGCATCTTGGATTCTCTTGGCCATATCATCATTAATAAGATATCCGTTTGAAGCCATGGTTGTCCTGAAACCCAGCTGCTTGGCATGTTTTACGAGGTCTAATATGCCCGGCATTGAAAGCGCCTCCCCTCCTCCGAAATCCATCTCAAAGCCCTCATCCACCAGCTCCCTGAAACCGGATATAAATCCCTTCCATTCATCTATGGTAGGCGCTTCTCCGGGCTTGGGCATTGGTTCAGACCATTTATTGCACATCTTGCAGCGCAGCATGCAGTAATCCGTGGCAGCTACGCAGCAGAATGCGGGTTTTAAAATATTGGTTTTATCCAAAATATCCCCCTTCGCCCTAACTTCGCATTGATCAGCCATGTCAATCTCCTTCCTTAATATTACTGATAATTCCTTTATCTATTAATGTGTCATAAATAATTTCAGATACCGCCTTATTGCCCTTAAAAGTAAGATGACAGACATCAATAAAATAAGAGTCAAGATCTCCTTTGTCTTTAAACATAAGGCTTAAATCTATCACTACGACGCCGTTATCTAAAAATTCGCTAAAGATTTTTGCATATTCCTTGCAAGAGTTTATTACTTTAAATGACAGTACCTGGGAATCTGTTCTTATAAAAGGAATAATAAAAACCGGAATAATGCCCTTTTCTTTGGCCAGATTTGCCATCTCCTTTAGATTGCAACAGTAGTCTTCCGCAGAAACCCTTTTTTTGGATCCTATTTCCTGTGTTAAATAATACATCAGGCGAAACAGTGCCTGTCGATAAAGCTGACAAAATTTGCTGCGGCTTAAAAAAGTATCGACTTTTGCAATTGTTTTATCCTGCGTTTTCTGTTCTTTATCGCTAAAGAAAATGGCGTTGGCAACATCGTTTGTTCCGAACCATATAATCAATAAATCCGGATCGTAATTTAATAAATCTCTTTTTAAAAAACGCAATCCTTGAAAAGAAGTATATCCTCCGGTTCCCGCATTTATAACCTCAAAATTCTTCATGTTGTTTTTATGAAATAACTCTTCTAACATATAAGGATATGCCTCATTAAAAGGAGGAAGACTTCGTCGCAATAAAAAGCCCTGAGTAGTCGAATCCCCCATACAAATAATTCTAAAGGTATCTTTTGGTTTTACTAAAGGATGATGCCGTCCTCTGAAGTATTCATATCTATCGTTTCTCCAAAATAAGTAAGGGTCTTTTTGTCCTATGGGGACATTGTACTTATCGGAAATAAAATGAAAACATGCAAATTTAAAATATCCGTTTGTCTGATTTACATGGAATTTAATGAACCTCAACGCAATTTCTAACGTGCCAAAAAATAAGGCTACGCTTAATATTGCTAAAATAAATTTATATGTTATACCTTTTAATTTCATTATTCCACACCAAAAGGGTAATCGCCCTCGAAGAAACAGTTCAGCAGGAAATGGCAATTGTCATCGCACTTTCTTACTTCGGTTCTAACCTTTTCCGCTGCCTCGGAATTCCATATTTCTCTCAAATCATCGCCATTTTTGACATTACCCAGGATACCATAACGATAGCATAAATATATATTTCCGATAGAACTGGCGTGTACGGCCCTGTCTAAATTGCACGGGCTCTTTTTTACGAATTTCGCGGGATTCTCAAAATATAGTTTAAATGCCTCCAACTGCACCACTGAATCCCCTATCCAGTGGCCTAGCTTTCTTCGCCTTATCAGCTCATCAAGGACATTCTGAACCTTTTTATTATCTTTCGGCCATATGAAATTATATTCTGTTTTTTTGAACCATTCAGGATCAAAGGGGGTATTATTTTGCTGCATAGATGCCATGAATAAAATAGAATTCATCTCATCTCTATTCGTATTTACCCATTCAGCCAAGTCTATGATTCCATCAAGGCTCTGTTCCATAATTATCGTGCATATTCCTATGTGTATATCTTTTGAATACTTTCTTAAATATTCGATTGCTTTAAACACTCTTTCCGCAACGCCTTTTACGCCCCGCATGCTGTCGTGCACTTCAGGCTTAAGGCTATCCAGAGACAAAACTATGCTATCCAATCCGGAGGCCACTATTTTTTTTGCCATATCTTCATTGATAAGATAACCGTTTGAAGCTATGGCGTTCCTGAATCCCAGGCCTTTGGCATAAGATACTAATTCGAGCAAGTCATTCCTCATCAATGCCTCTCCTCCTCCAAAATCAATTTCAAAGCCTTCATCCACAAGATCTCTTAACTGCCTTATAAATGTTTTCCACTGTTCGGTGGTTGGCTGGGATATACCTGCGGTATAAGAGTCTTCTTTCCATTTCTGGCACATTTGGCATTTTAACATGCATGTGTCTACAATACCTATACAGCAGAAACCGGGTTTTAATGTTTTAACCAAGGCCTTCTGACTAGTAGTTGTTTCACTGTGATTTTCCATCTTCATCCCCTTTTTTATTTATTAATTGCCGTATCGCATAATTCAAAAGGATAATCCCCTTTAAAAAAACAATTTAAGAGAAAATGACAATTATCCCTGCAATTTGCTATATCCTGCCTGGCCTTTTCAGCCTTTTCAGAATACCAGGCTTCTGCCAGGTCATCGGTCTTTATATTTCCCAATAATCCCCATCGGTAGCATAAAAAAATATCCCCGCAAGAACTAATATGCAAGGCAGAATCCATATTGCATTTGGTGTTTTTTACAAAACGTTCCGGATGAGCGTAATATAATTTAAATGTCTCAAGCTGACAGATCTCATTGGTTATCTTGGAGCCTTTATTTTTAAGATCTATAAGTTTATCTATTACTAAAGAGGTCTTTTGCGGATCTTTAGGCCAGAGAAAACTGAATTCCTCTTTATCGTACCACCTGGAATCCAAGGCCGTATTGTTAGGCTGCATAGCAGCCATAAAATATATAGAATTTAACCTAGGATCGCTATCTACCCATTCCAAAAGCCTTGGTATATCATCCAGGTTCTTCTCGTAAATCACGCAGCATACGCCTTTATAAAGCCCGTTTCCGTATTTCTCCAAGCTCTCTATAGCATCCATGGCCCTATGATATGCGCCTTTTACCCCTCTCAGGTAATCGTGAGTATCCTCGTTTAGGCTGTCTAATGATATTATGATGCTATCAAGGCCTGAATGAGCTATCCTTTTTGCCATTTTCTCGTCTATAAGATATCCATTTGTGGCAATATTGGCTGCGAATCTCTTAGATTTCGAGAAACTGACAAGTTCAAGCACGTCTTCTTTTAATAACGGCTCCCCGCCGCCAAAATTTATCTGGAGAGGCCCTTTGGCAATAGAGCGCAAAGAATTTATGCAATTCTTCCAGTCTTTTAAAGTCGGAACGCCCGAGTTTTCCTTTATAAATATATCCTCTTTCCATTTCTGGCACATCTTGCACCTTAAAGTACAGGCATCAGTGATACCGAAACAGACAAAATCCAAATTTACCTCATTCTTTATTTTTTTATTCATAATGAAGCCCACCCGGGCTTAAGCCCGGGGTTCCTTGGGCGGAATATTGAGCGGCCATTACCTATCTGCGGCCTAAAGACCGCGGTCTTGCGGCCGCGAATGTATAAAACCATTACCTGCTGAACTTTCTCCAGTCCATTCCCATCCTGCTGCACCTGATGCGCCAAGCCCCATACCTGAAGCCTCTTTTAATCGCATAAAATAATCCGCCTGTTTTGCAGTGTTTAACAAACTTTTGTAAATTTGTTTCTGCCATTGGTTCCCTCCTTGATTATTCTTATAGTTTTCATAATATTGGCTATGCCTTTTAAGGCATTCCTCTCGAATTTATTAAGAGAGGCAAGCCTGCCATGCATATTCATATTATGCCCTATATTATCGCAGCTTTTATAACAGCCCATTTTTGAATCAGGGTCATTGCCGATCATGGAAAAAAATGGGTCATCTTGTTTAAACTCAATAGTTTTCTCCCTGAAATACCTCTGTGGCGAGCCATTCCAAATCTTACGAAAATCCTGGCCGAGGATATTTCCGACCGGAAACCTATGCGACTTAAGGCAAGCATTAACATTGCCATCTGCCAATATCCTGACAAACGCCCATCCTGCATAGCAGGGTATTTTACCTATAATATTTGAATCATATTCTGCAGATGCGGCATCGATATTTGAAACCCTGCGCATAAACTGCTCAAATCCTAATAATTGAAGTTTATTTTTAAAATCTTTATCATGCCTCTCTTTTATTTTCCTGCAATTCTCGAGTAAAATATGCGCTTCCTTATCGCTTAATAATAATTTATCTGTTTTGCCCGGAATTGTATCTATAACAGTAAATTCTACCGCTTCTGAATTAGTCTGAAGCGCAAATTCAATCATAGCTTCTATATCGCGATAATTCATATTAAAAACCACATTATAAATTTTTATTATAGGATACTTATGCTTGGACGAATTCAATAGCCTTAACATTT
>JAHJGB010000023.1 GCA_018824725.1 Candidatus Omnitrophota bacterium | reverse complement strand
CTTCGGGCCCATTAACGTCCCATCCACGCTGATATCAGTCACCACAATAGTCTTAACGCCTATTTTCTGCATCTTTTTAATAACATTCATGGGCTCCAAGTCTGTCTTCTCCTGCCAGCCTTTTTTTACTACTTTGTTTCCTGAAAAATCCACGCTCACAACTATCTTATCATTAAACTTAAATACAAGTTTCTCAAAATGATCAAAATCTTCAAATGCCACTGTGCTGATCACTACCCGGGTTGCTCCATTTTTTAAAAAATATTCTACATCGCTTGCCTCTCTTAAGCCGCCGCCTATTTCACAAGGTATCTTTATATTTTTTATAATATTAGTTATAATGCCGACATTTTTCACCCTGCCTTCTCTCGCACCGTCCAAATCAACTATGTGTAAAAATTCAGCGCCTTTAGTTTCCCAGGTTTTAGCTACCTCCAGGGGATCTAGAGAATAGACCTTTTCCTTGCTAAAATCTCCTTTTTCCAGCCTTACAACCTTGCCATTGATAATATCTATAGCCGGAATAATTAACATAACTTTACAAAATTCTCCGCTATTTTTAAGCCTATAGACTGGCTTTTTTCAGGATGAAATTGGAATCCATACACATTGTCTTTGTGAATGCCTGATGTAAAATTCCCGCCGTAATCTGTTTGGCAAAGAATTACATCTTTATCTTTTGGCTCCACATAATACGAGTGCACAAAATACATATAGCTATTTTTTTCTACCCCATCCAAAATTTTTGACTTTTGACTTTTGACTTTTGACTTTATTATATTCCACCCTATATGCGGTATCTTTAATCCGCTTTTTTCTTTAAATCTTTTAACCCTGCCCTTTATTGCATCCAGGCCTTTTATCTTCCCGCCCTCTTCACTCTCTGAAAATAAAAGCTGCAGCCCAAGGCATATGCCAAGAAATGGCTTGCCTTTTTCTATAGAATCCTTGATTGGCTTTACCAGATCCTTTTTTCTTAACTCATCCATCGCTGTTTTAAAAGCCCCTACGCCGGGAAGTATTATCTTATCCGCCTTGAGAATATCTTTTGCAGACGAACTCACTGTGACATTTGAACAAAATTTCTCAAATGCCTTCTGAACGCTCCTTAAATTCCCCATGCCATAATCTATAATGACAATCATATTCTTAGGTTACTGATGGGAGCCCGACTCCCATAGTATGTTACAATCTTCCCTTTGTCGACGGCACGCCCTTGGCCCTCTTGTCAATCTGAGTTGCTTCGTCAAGCGAACGGCCCATTGCCTTAAAAACAGCTTCTATCAAATGATGCAGGTCTTTATCAAACGCAAGAATTTCTATATGCATATTGATACCAGCATTCATGACAAATGCCTGGCTAAATTGTTCCAGATTAACAAAAGAATATTTTACGCTATCGCCTATAGTAAGATTAGCCAATAGATTTTCTATGTCGCGCTTTGTTTTATAATGTATGTGCACGGACGGCCTGTTGCTTATATCCGCTACCACCCTTACCAGGCACCCATCCATAGGCACAAAACTGTCCCCGAATCTGGTTATGCCTTTTTTATCTCCTAATGCCTTTTTAAACGCGCTTCCAAGTGTGATACCCACATCTTCATTGGTATGATGAATATCCACATCCAGGTCGCCTTTAGCATTTACAGTTAAATCAAAAAAACCGTGTTTTGCAAAAAGTGTAAGCATGTGATCCAGGAAACCTATACCCGTTTTAATATCAGCTTTACCCTTGCCGTCAATCAACAGATTTACAGTTATAGCTGTTTCTTTTGTCTTTCTTGTTATTTTGGAAATACGCTTTCTCATAATAAATTCCTTTCCACGGAATACGTTTTACACTATGGGAGCCCGACTCCCTTTGGGAGTCGGGCTCCCATAGTGTACCGCATTATTTAAACCTTGCTTTGAATGATTCCAAGTGTTTTTGCAGCCCTTCTATTTTTGTCATCTTTTCAATAGCTACCTTTTCTTTTTCAAGCGCTTTCTTGGAATAAGAGATAGTGTGCATACTCTTCAAAAAAGACCTTGCTCCGAGGCCTGAGAAAAATCTCGCGGTCCCGCCTGTGGGTAATATGTGGCTAGGCCCCGCTACATAATCACCTATGCACACAGGCGAATACGGCCCTATAAATATCGCTCCTGCATTCTGGATTTTTTTCAGTATCCTGTTTGGCCTTTTAATCAATATTTCAAGATGTTCCGGAGCAATCCTGTTTATTACTTCAATTGCCTGGTCAATATTTTTTGCCAGGACTATATATCCTTTTACATCTTCCTGTTTCATCGTCTTCGCAAACTTCTTGGATGTTGTCACCAGCACTGCCAGGCCCTTAAAGTGCTCTGCCTGCGCCATAAGGTCCTGCACGACATAACTCTTATCTGAAAAATGATTTGCAAGTATCACAACCTCGCTCGGGCCTGCCAGCATATCTATATCCACAAAACCGAATACCTGTCTCTTCGCTTCCGTGACATATTCGTTCCCTGGGCCGACAATCTTATCCACTTTTGTGATAGTCTTTGTGCCAAATGCCATTGCTGATATTGCCTGAGCGCCTCCTATCTTATAAACCTCGTCCACTTTTAAAAGGTTCGCGACAGCCAGTATATGCGAATCCACGCTCCCGTATTTATCGGGCGGGGTGGCTATAACTATCTTTTTAACGCCTGCCATTCTCGCTGGCACAACGCTCATATAAACGCTTGAGACAAGAGGCGCTGTTCCTGCCGGGACATATATCCCCACGCTTTCAACCGGCCTGAAGATTTCTCCGAGTTCCGCGCCGTCATCATATTTTATCTTCCATGATTTTGGCAGTTCTTTTTTATAATACCTTTGTATGTTTTCGATAATATTTTTCAGGCTTGTTATAAAAGCCGCGTCTATATTCTGAAAAGACCCGTTAATCTCGCTAGCGCTGACCCTTAAATCCTTAGGAGCAAGCTTTACTTTATCAAAGCGCTTCGTGTATTTCAAAACAGCTTTATCCCCCTCATTCCTGACATCATCAACTATCTTTCTGACTTTTTCCTCGACATGCCTTTTGTTTGTATAATAGCGCTCGAAAAGCTTCTGCATTTCCCTGGATGATAATTTTAAGATTTTCATATATACCCCTTTATGATCTCTTCCGCCCTTTTTAACATATCCTTAATCTTTGGGCCTGAGCGGCCGCCTGCTTGAGCAAAATCCTGCCTGCCTCCGCCTTTTATGCCAAAATCAGCGCCTATGTCATTTAAAATTTTCACAGCATCAATTTTTCCTGGCTGAAGCGATTTTCCCACGCCTACTATAATCGCTATCTTCCCGTCCTTTTCGGCAGCCAATATAAATATCCCGTTAATAAGCTTATCTTTTATTAAATCGGCATTTTTTCTCAATAAAGAGGGATCCGCATTTTTAACCTCGCTTATAATCGCATCTATGTCTTTTATTTTCTTTGCGGAATTTAAAAGATTATCAGCGCCAATTTGGGCGTTTTTATTGATAAAAGCTTCCAGTGTTTTTTCCATCTGTTTTAATCTGTTTGCGAGCTTTTCTATTTCCCTAGCTATGTCCTCAGGCTTTACATTTAATTCAGCAGTAATTTCTTTTATAATAGCCTCATCCTGTTTTATTTTTTCATAAGCTGCTCTTCCTGTAATAGCTTCTATCCTTCTCATGCCGCTCGCAATAGAAGATTCAG
>JAHJGB010000175.1 GCA_018824725.1 Candidatus Omnitrophota bacterium | reverse complement strand
GTCTACGGGCTTAATAAATCTCGCGTTTATGACTTCGCAATCTATGCCTTCGTTCATTAAAAAAGATGCTGCCTCCAATGCTATATTGGACATATAACCGACGCTTACTATTGTAACATCCTTGCCTTCTTTTAATAATTCCCCTTTGCCTAGATTAATCGGTAAGCCGCTCTTAAAATTTGGCATTGAAGCATAACTTGTGCCACGCGGATATCTTATCGCAACAGGACCCTTGCCATAAGATACGGCCCATCTGAGCATGCTTTTTAATTCTTCTTCATCTTTCGGCGCCATAGAAACAATATTAGGTAAACTCCTTATATAGCTCATATCAAATGCGCCGTGATGAGTGGGCCCGTCTTCTCCCACCAGCCCTGACCTGTCTAACATAAATATTACATTGAGATTCTGAAGACACACGTCATGAAATATTTGATCATAAGAGCGCTGTAAAAAAGTAGAATATATGGCCACTACAGGTTTAAAACCTGCTTTTGCCAGGCCTGCTGCAAAACCCACTGCATGCTGCTCAGCCATTCCTACGTCAAAAAATCTATCCGGAAAAAAATTTGCAAATTTATCTAGGCCTGTTCCCTCAGGCATTGCTGCTGTTATGGCTACTATTCTTTTATCTTCCCGGGCTATCTCTATTATTTTATTTCCGAATGCCTTTGTAAAACTTTCTTCTGGCACAATATCCTTTGCTATCGCCGCTTTTTCGCCTGTATCCACATTAAAAGAAGCTACGCCGTGGAATTTTTCAGGCCCTTTTTCTGCAAAACTGTATCCTTTGCCTTTTTTAGTCAGGACGTGCAGGAGAATAGGCTCGTTAAGTCCTATAATATTTTTCAGGGTGTTTACAACCATGGCTACGTCATTTCCGTCAATAGGACCGAAATATCTGAAACCCAGTTCTTCAAAAAGCATACCCGGGACAAGTAAATTTTTAAGCCCTTCTTCCAGTCTTCTTGCCGAGCGTATAACTCTGAATCCGAAGCGCGGAACCCTTGAAAGAAGGCCTTCAATATCTTTTCGTATCCTATTATACGCAGGCGCTGTAATTATCCTGTTCAAATATTTGCTTAAGGCCCCTACACTTTTTGATATGCTCATCTCATTATCATTCAGGATAACCAGCATATTCTTATGCAAATGGCCTGCGTGATTTAAAGCTTCAAATGCCATTCCTCCCCCAAAAGACGCATCGCCTATTACCGACACTACCTTATAATTTTTATTTTCCAGGTCTCTGGCACTAGCAATGCCGAGCGCAGTAGAAATAGACGTTGAGCCATGGCCAGTAGTAAATGCATCATATTCGCTTTCATATTTATTAGGAAACCCGCTCAGGCCTCCAGCCTTGCGAAGAGTAATAAACCTGTCTTTCCTGCCAGTCAAAATCTTATGCGCGTATGCCTGATGACCCACATCCCATATAATAATATCTTCAGGGGCATTCAAGCAGTAATGAAGCCCTGTTATCAGCTCTACTGCCCCCAGGCTAGACGCCAGGTGCCCGCCGGAGAAAGCTACGGTATTTATGATAAGTTCTCTTATCTCTTGCGCTAAGACAGGCAGTTTGTCCACGCTAAGCTTTTTCAAATCCGCCGGGCTATTTATGCTATCTAACAATCTTTCTGTCATAACTTTTACTCTTATTCACCCCAAACAACTAGAAAACCGACATTGTTGATTTTTTAGTTGTTAATGAGGTTTGCGAGTTTTAAAAGGATCTCTGCTTTTTTGCCAAAAATACCCAAACTGGCTTTGGCTCTTTTTATCAGAGCTTCTGCTTTTTCTTTTGCGGCCTTTGCGCCATATAGCTTGGCATATCCATCTTCATCTCTTAAATCGTCCAGAAGCTGAAACGTAAGGCCGATGTATCTCCCAAAATTCCCAAGCGCATTTATCTCCCGGTTACTTGCGCCTTTAATTATTCCGCCTGATTTTACAGCTGTTTCAAACAGCATTGCCGTCTTTTTCAGATTAATATATTCTATATCTTTATTTTTACCTAAAATATCAGCGACCTGGCCGCCTATTACCCCGCATGTCCCGACTGCTTTTGATATCTCTTTTATTGCTTGTATGTTCCCTGATTCAGCTATCACCTGAAACGCAAGTGTCAAAAGCCCGTCTCCTGCCAAGAGAGCGATGTCTTCCCCGAATTTTTTATGGCATGTCTTTTTACCGCGCCTGAAATCGTCATTATCCATACACGGCATATCATCATGTACAAGCGTATAAGAGTGTATCAATTCTATCCCGCATGCAACAGGTATGGCTAGATCTCCTTTCCCTCCGCACGCCTCAAATGCCGCAATAGTAAATACAGGCCTTATTCTTTTGCCTCTCGGGAATACCGAATATCTCATGGCCCTGTGTATAACCTGGGGTTTAAGAGAACTCGGGGGAAGGTATTTATCCAGGGCTTTATCTATTATTTTTTTCTTAGCTATTATATATTTTTGGATATCCATAAAAAATATTCTTCGAGCGGAGTCAAGAAGAACACTTTGGGAGTCCGACTCCCATAGGGAGTCGGACTCCCAAAACTCTCATTTCCGCGTTAGTTCCGCGGTTATTCTTTAAAAGGCTCCAGGCTGGATTTGCCTTCTTTTTTAACAAGCACTTCTATCTTGCGCTTTGTTTCGTCCAGCTTTTTTCTGCAAGCCTGGATAAATTTCATGCCTTCTTCGTATTTTTTAAGCGATTCTTCTAGCGGCATGTCCCCGCTTTCAAGTTCGCTCACAATCTCTTCCAGTTTTTTCATCATCTCTTCAAACTTTAACTCTTTCGCCATGAAACCCTCCTCAATAGCGTTGTTAATCGCAGAATTACGCGATTATTCTATCCTGCTTTTAAAGCTTCCTTTTGAAACTTTTGTCTCTATTAAATCCCCTTTTTTAAGGGCATTTGCTGTTTTTATTATCTTCCTGTCCGGCAGCTTGAAACTGATGCTGTATCCTCTATCCAGAATGCCCGCGGGGCTTAATATCTGTAATTTTTCTGAAAGCAGCTTAAAATCGCCTTGCTTCAATTCAATATAATGGCTGAACCTCAGAGCCATATTATCTTCTATCTCGTCCAGCCTCTGTTCGTATTCCATGACCATATCCATGGGAAAATCCCTGATCTTTTTTTCTATCTCGTCCAGCCTTTCTATCAGCTTGCTTTTTTCAGCTATCACCATCTCCGCTGCCACTGAAGGCGTCGGAGCCCTTTTATCAGCCACAAAATCGCTTATTGTCCAGTCTATCTCATGGCCCACTGCGCTTATCACAGGTATCTTTGAATTATATATCGCCCTTGCCACTATCTCTTCGTTAAAAGCCCACAGGTCTTCCAGGCTGCCTCCGCCCCTTCCGATTATCATGACATCTACATTTTTAAGCCTGTTGAATTCTTCTATTGCACTGGCTATTTCTTCTTTTGCTTCGTCTCCCTGGACCTTCACGGGGATTATAATCACCTCTAGATTAGAAAATCTTTTATTTAAAACATGAAGGATATCCCTTATGGCAGCGCCTGTAGTGGAGGTGACGATTCCTATCCTTTCAGGGATAAGCGGTATTTCTTTTTTATGCGATTCGTCAAAAAGCCCTTCTTTAAAAAGCCTTTCTTTAAGCTGCTCGAACGCGAGCTGAAGCGCGCCTACGCCCTTCGGCTCCATCTTTGCCACATACAGCTGATAAACCCCTCTTTGTTCGTATATGCTTATTTTACCGCAGCATAAAACCTGCATGCCGTCTTTAATTTCAAACTTTATTTTCTCGTTGCTGCTTTTAAAAAATACACACTTCAGTTCGCTTTTATCATCTTTCAGCGTAAAATAAAAGTGCCCTCCGGAGGCCTTGAAATTCGAGATCTCTCCGTCAACCCATATATTCTTGAAAGAGTCTTCGAGGATTATCTTTATGCTCGAGGTAAGCTGGCTTACCGTATAAATATATTTTCCGTCGTCTTTCATGCTAGCGGTAATTATCCAATTTTTCTTTTCCCCTCTCTATTGAAAGGGCCCTGCCACTCTCATCGTCTATATTCACTATGGCTCCCTGCAGTTCCACATCTTTATCCGCTATCTCGAATTTTTTCGGCATGAGCGTTAAGAAATGTTCCACTATCGCGTCGCATCTCCTGCCTATTACAGAATCCTGAGGCCCTGTCATGCCCAGATCAGTGATATAGCCTGTGCCCTGCGGGAATATCTTTTCATCCGCTGTCTGGACATGCGTGTGCGTACCGAATACAACGCTGACCCTGCCGTCCAAAAATCTTCCCATGGCTATTTTTTCGCTGGTAGCCTCTGCATGCATATCCACGAGGATTATTTTTGTGGCTCTATTGATTTTTTCAATCTCTTTTTCAGCTGCTTGAAAGGGGCAGTCAACAGGATCCATAAAAACCCTGCCTAATAGATTAATTACCGCTATTTTTTTTCCGCTCTCCAGAGAAAATATTGCCATGCCTGAGCCTGGAGAAGTTTGAGGATAATTTGCAGGCCTTAAAACACGGTTGTCTTTTGAAAGCCTGTCGTACAGTTCTTTTTTCTTCCAGACGTGGTCCCCTGAAGTTATAACATCTATTTTGTTCTGCAACAGCTCATCAATAGTTTCAGGGGTAAGCCCGGAGCCTCCGGCGACATTTTCCGCATTGGCAATTACAAAATCAACAGACCTTTCCCTGCGCAGCCTTGGCACTATTTTTTTAACAGCGTCTCTGCCCGGGCTTGCAACTATGTCGCCGATCAAAAGAACTCTCATAAGATTTACCCTCTATATTAGAACGTCAAGTCAAAAGTAAAAACGAAAAAGTCAAAACTACAATTAAAAATTCAAAATTTTCTTTCCTTTTTTAATTTTAAATTTTAAGCTTCAATTTTACCTTTTTACTTTTGCCTTTTAACTTTATTTTGCGTACTCCACAGCCCTAGTCTCTCTTATCACGGTTACCCTTATCTGCCCGGGATATTCCAGTCCTTCTTCTATCTTCTTTGTGATTTCCCTGGCTAAGCCCATTGCCTGAAGATCGCTTATTCTGTCAGGCTGGACAATGACCCGTATCTCTCTTCCTGCCTGTATCGCAAAGGCTTTTTCAACGCCCTTGAATGAATCTGCGATAGCTTCCAGTTTCTCAAGCCGCTTTATATAATTTTCAAGAGACTCGCGCCTTGCCCCTGGTCTTGTCGCGCTGACAGCATCCGCTGCCTGCAAGAGAACCGCATAAATAGAATTCGGCGCCTCTTCTTCATGATGAGACGCTATTGCATTTATAATATCCGAAGACTCCCCGTATTTTTTGGCAAGCTCCGCGCCTATGGCTGCGTGCGGGCCTTCAACTTCATGAGTCACTGCCTTTCCTATATCATGCAAAAGCCCTACCCTCTTTGCAAGAGTCACGTCAAGCTTAAGCTCGCCTGCCATAACGCCCATAATAATGCAGACCTCTTTCATATGCTGCAAAGCATTTTGGCCGTAACTGGTCCTATATTTCAACCTGCCTATAAGCCTGACGATTTCAGGATGCACCTTTTGAAGCCCTAATTCAAAAAGTGTGCGCTCCCCCTCTTCTTTGATATTGGCCTCCATTTCCTGTTTTACTTTATTGACGACTTCTTCAATGCGGCCCGGATGGATCCTGCCGTCCTGCAAAAGCCTTTCGAGGCTTATCCTTGCTATCTCGCGTTTCACAATATCAAATCCGGAAAGTATCACAGCCTCCGGGGTATCGTCTATAATCACATCCACGCCTGTGGCTATTTCCAGGGCGCGTATATTGCGGCCTTCTCTTCCGATAATCCTTCCTTTCATTTCGTCATTCGGCAGATTCACCACAGATACGGTGGTGTTGATAACATGCTCCGCAGCGCACTTCTGCATGCTGATAGACAGGATTTCTTTGGCTTTCTTCTCTGCTGATTCCCGGGTCCTGTCCTCTATTGTTTTAAAGAGTATCTGCGCCTCTCTCTGCGCATCTGCCTCGACTCTCTGCAGAAAAAGCCTTTTTGCCTCTTCTACGCTTAAGCCGGATATCCTCTGCAGCTTTCCTTTTTCTTCTTCTATAAGCTTTAAAAGCTCATTGTGCCTTGATTCAATGGATTTTTCCTTGTCCACCAAAAGGCCTTCGCGCCTGGTTATATCCTTTTCTTTTCTGTCAAGGATATCCACTTTCCTGTCTATGTTCTCTTCCTTCTGTACAAACCTTTTTTCTAAATTCGCCAGTTCCTGCCGCCTGTCTTTGGTGGTCTGTTCAAAATCCGACTGCATCTTGAACTTCAGGTCTTTTACTTCCAGTTCTATTTCTTTTTTCCTGTTTTCAAATTCCTTTCTGGATTCTTCCAGGCCCTTTTTAGCCTTGTCCTCCATATCTTTCAGATGCCTTTCCCCGAAAAGTTTCCTTATGTAATATCCGGCGAAAAATATCAGGATAAAAACAAGCACTTCCACTATGTAGATTATTATTTTAATATTCGAACTCATATGCAGCACCTCCCCGCTATTTTATGTAAAACCAGTGTTAGTCGGTTATGACACCGGTGAGAGGGATGTCTCTTTTTGTGGCAGGCACCTTATCCAGCAGTTGAAATCTGAAACCAAGGCCTATCTTTGACTTGCCTTTTGGAAGGCGTTTCAGAAAATTATCGTAATAGCCTTTTCCCCGGCCTATGCGGTTATTTTTCCCGTCAAACGCAAGCCCTGGCACTATTACCAAATCTATATTTTTCAACTCCGCAGGTGTTCTATTTAAGGGCCCCTTCGGCTCATAAATGCCGTACGGCCCTTTGCCAAATCTTTTGATATCCCCCAAATATACTGGTTTTATATCCCTGTCTTTCACCAATGTAACCGGTAAAACCACTTTTTTGCCCGTTTTAAGGGCTTTTTTTATTATGGGGCCTGTCTCTACCTCTCCGGTCCCCCTGGAACAATAAAGCATCAAACATTTAGACTTTATAAAATCTTCTTTGGAAAACAATTTTTTGTGTATAACGCTACTTCTTTGTCTCCTTTCTGATACTTTTTGGCTTTCTATTTTTAGTTTCATTTTTTTTCTCAACGCTTTTTTCGCTTCCATAATAACCTGAACTTAAATCTTCTTCTTTTTTAAATAATCGTCTATAGCTGACTTGAGCGCCTCTTCCGCCAATACCGAGCAATGCATCTTTACCTTTGGAAGCCCGCCCAACGCCTCTGCCACAGCCCTGTTGGAAATCTTCAATGCCTCGTCTATGCTCTTGCCTTTGACGATCTCCGTGACCATGGAGCTTGTGGCTATAGCGGCGCCACATCCGAACGTCTTGAATTTAGCGTCGGTAATAACATTATCCTTTACCTTGATATAAAGCCTCATTATATCCCCGCAGACAGCGTTCCCGACGTTGCCTATCCCGTCTGCATCAGGAATTTCCCCCACATTCCTGGGATTTTTAAAATGATCCATTACCTTTTCGCTGTACTGAGTGTGAAAACTTTCCATAACCGCTCCTTTGTTAAACCTGATCCCCGAGAATGATTTCTCTCGGCCTGTTCAGCTTAGAATAGTCTTTCGCAGGCTTTACGCTTTTCAAACTATCCAGCTTATTCAGGTCTTTCAGCCTGTTGTAAATCAATATCCACGCGCAATCTTTATTCTTATCGACTTCGCACTTGCCTTTATTGGAGCCTCCGCATGGCCCGTTCAAAAGGCCCTTTGCGCACCTTGTCACAGGGCATATACCGGCCGTGATATTTAAAACGCATTCCCCGCACATAGTGCATCTTTCAAAAAACCCATTGCCTGTAGCGTCCAGTATAGACCCGAATAAGGTATCACAGCCTATGTAAACAGGCCTCTTATTCCTGTCATTTTCAAGCACTGACTGCGCCCCTAGCCCGCAGGAAAGCACCAAAAACGCCTCTGCCTCATCCACCATTTTCTTATTTTTTGCGAAATGGAGTTTTGTCTGGCTAGCCACGCACGGAGAATCAGGTATCGCCCATCCCGTGACTTTTTTCCCGTTTGCCTCAAGGCCGGCCTTTACTTCTAAAATCTCTTTTTCTCCACCTGTCTTGCACGTAGCTGCGCAATCCCCGCATCCTATTATAAAAACTTTCGACGCAGAGCCGAGCGCCTTCAATATTTCTTCAATCGGTTTTTTCTTGGTCACTATCATCTTATAATAGCTCCTTTATGTCCTGTTCAAAAACCCCTTTTTCTTTGTATCCCATATATTTTCTTACCAGATTGCCGTCTTTATCTACGATAAACGTTGTCGGAATCGCATTGATGCCTCCGTATAAATCATAAACTTTATCTTCTCCGAATAGAATTGTATAGTTTATGTTATTTTTTTCTATAAAACCCGGGATGACCCTTTCAGGGCTCTGGTCCATCGACACCCCGATTATTTCCAGGCCCTGATCCTTATATTGATTATAAAGCTCCACGAAATGAGGTATCTCCTCCCTACACGGAGGGCACCACGTGGCCCAGAAATCAATTATCACAACACTGCCTCTAAAATCAGAGAGTTTCCTTTTTATTCCGCTTGCGTCCTTAAGCGAAAATTCAGGCGCCAGCTTGAATCCGGTTTTTGTGCCGGATACTGTTTTAGGTGAAATTTCTCCGGGAGATATAACTTTTTTAGGTCCAGCCGGCGGCTTTATAGCTACCATGGTTATAATAATAAACGCCAGGGATCCCATGATAAAAAGCGTGGTTTTATTCATTTTCTTCCCTATCCTGTCAATAAACCCGTTATCCTTGAAAACTGCCCTGAGAATAATACTATGCCTATGGCTATCAAAAATATCCCTGAAACTAGGGGCGCAAAACGCATAAAATTCTTGAACTTTGCGAAAAGAAATAAAAATTGGTTTATCGCAAGGCCTGCTATCAAAAACGGCAGTCCCAACCCCATAGAATATGCTAATAAAAGAGCCGTGGCTTTGGGTAAACTTTCAAGCGTAGACGCATATATAAGAATACTTGCTAATATCGGGCCCACGCACGGTGTCCATCCGAATGCAAATGCCATGCCTACCAGCAAAGAACCCAGATAACCGAAATTCTTTCTTTTTAAACTGATCCCTTTTGTCCGGCTCAGAAACCTTGTTTTTAATACGCCCATTATATCAAGGCCGAATAAAATTATTAATACCCCTCCTATCCTTTCAAGCCATATCCTTTTTATTCCCAAAAAACTTCCAAAATACGACAGCGCTATGCCCATTAATACAAAGATTATGGAAAACCCTAAAATAAAAAATAAAGAGTTTATTACGGTAAGCTTTGTTATATCAGAAGCTCTTCCTGAGGACTTTATGTCCCCTAAAGACCTGCCTGTAATGTAAGTGATGTAAGACGGAAAAAGCGGCAATATGCAGGGAGAAAGGAATGAAAGAATGCCTGCAGAAAACGCTATAAGAATAGAAACTTCGCTTCCAGAAACCATATATCCCCCGTCAGGTTACCTGGCCGAAGCCCTTACTCTTATAACATCCAGCTCCTGCCTTATGTCAGTGAGCCGCGCGATTATATCTTCCTGATTCTTTAAAATCCTGTCTATCTTCTCTGAGAACTTTGTTACGTCACTTTTTTGGCCTGCGCTATCCTCTTTGCCAAAGCTATTGAACGTAAATATACCCAGAGATACAATAATCGCTGCTAATAGCGATAAAATCCAGATCTTTCTCATCGTCAATTACCTCTTTTCCAAGTGTTTATTATAACAAACTCAGGCTACTCAGTCAACCCAAGTTTTTTAACCTTAATTTACCAAAAGCCGCTGTATTTAACACGTCTTTTTTCTCAAGCCACCCTCTCCTTGCCACAGCCACCCCAAACTTCATCATGTTCAGATGTTCCGCGATATGAGAGTCTGTATTTATAACGATCTTTACACCCGCCTCCCTGGCCATCCTTGTATTTATATCGTTCAGGTCCAGCCTCTGGGGAAAACTATTTATCTCAAAAGCCGTATTTGTATCTTTGGCTGCTTTAAAAACCTCTTCAAAATCTATATCATAGGCGTCCCTTGACCCCCATAACCTGCCTGTAGGATGTGCGATCATGCTCACGTATTTATTCTGACAAGCCTTTATAATGCGCCTTGTAATAACAGCGCTCGGCTGTTTAAAACCCGCGTGTATCGCGCCTATCACGACATCCATTTCCTTGAGCACGCTGTCAGGATAATCCAGGCTGCCGTCCGAATCAATATCCACTTCTGATCCGAAAAGAATCTTTATATCCTTATATTTTTTATTCAGTCTTTCTATTTCTTTTCTTTTTAGGTCAAGCTCATGGGTGTTGAGGCCTCCGGCTATTTTCAATCCCTGGGAATGATCAGTGATAGCTATGTATTCATAGCCCAGTTCCCTGGATTTTATTACCATCTCCTCTATAGAGCTCCCTCCGTCAGACCATGTTGAATGCATGTGAAGGTCGCCTTTTATGTCTTCTATATTTATCAGGCTAGGCAGTTTATCTTTAAGGCTAGCCTCAAATTCCCCCCTGTCTTCCCGCAATTCAGGCTCTATGTATGAAAGCCCGATTGCTTTATACAAATCCTCTTCAGTTTTTCCGGCTATTCTTTTTTCGCCTTTAAATACGCCGTATTCATTCAGTTTCAGG
>JAHJGB010000174.1 GCA_018824725.1 Candidatus Omnitrophota bacterium | reverse complement strand
CGGTCCATGCTGTATTTCTGGATACGCCTGAATGCATCCTCTTCTGACAATCCTTCCTGGCTCATCAAAATTCCTTTTGCCCTCTCTACCACTTTTCTAGTCTCAAGCTCTTCCTGTATAATCTTTGTCTTAACCATGAGCTCTGTATTTTCTATGGCGATAGCTGCTTGATTTGCAACGCTTGTGAGAACATTTATTTCCGTAGGCGTGAATTTGTGCGGCTCAGATGTATAGCAGTTCAACACCCCTATTACTTTACCCTTAACAGCCAAAGGCACGCATAATAAAGACACTAGCTTTTCTTTTACAGCTATATCCTTATATTTATATTCCGGCTCTTTTGCGACATCTGCTATTGTTATCGGCTTATTTTGAAGCACCACTTTCCACGCAACGCCTTCGCCTTTAGCCAGGGGTTTTTTATTTATATACTCCTCGCTTATACTCTGCGTGGCCCTGATATCTAAATTCTGTTTCTTTTCATCTATAAGCATCAATGAACAAATCCTAGAATTCATCACTTCTGCTGTAACAGTCACTATAAGCTTTAAGATATCTTCCAGATAAAGGTCGCTTGAAATAGCCTTACTGATCTTTGAAATCGCTTCAATAGTATCACTGGATTTGGATGTCTTTTTAATCTTCTTTGCCATAAATTTATGCTGCTACAATGCTGATACCTGCTTCCTCGGCAAGTCTCAACGTTTCCTGTTTGTCTATTATAAGAGTTTTTTTGGCCTCTATCGAAAGGCAACTTGCCTTTACTTCCTTTAGCAATCTTATTGTATCAGGTCCTATCACAGGCACATCGAATCTCATGTCCTGCTTGGGCTTTGTTACCTTTATAACCACAATGCCATCTTTGCCGTACCTTTCAGCCCGTCTTATGGTTTCGTCTGTACCCTCAATCGACTCCACTGCCAGCACAACCCCGTCTTTTACTACAATAGACTGCCCGATATACAGGCCTGCTATAGCCTTTGCTATACGCCTTCCAAAATCAATATCCTTCAGCACCCTTTCATCAGGCAATTTACTTGTAAGAACACCTTTTTGAGGAAGATAATCTGATAAAAAAGTTATGGAACTCAGGACTTTTATACCTTTACACTCCAATAGCCTCGCCACAGCCCCTATAATAGAATCTGTTTTTTTATTTCTCAGACTTCCAAGGAGAAACTGCATCTTTTTATCTATCTTGATATTGTTATCAAAAAGCAGCTTATGCCTTACCTGGCCTGCCATTATAATAGAGCGGATGTTTTCTTTTTTGAGAATCCCTAGCAATTTCTCAAGCTCTCCCACTCCCAGCCAGTATATTTTATTTACAAATTTCTCTAGTTCTTTTGACGTCTCCTCGTTTATGCCTATCGCAACTACTTCTACGTCTTTTTTCCTTGCGCTCTCGGCAAATATAATAGGGAACCTGCCACTCCCCGCTAAAAGCCCTATTCTATTAACCATCTTATTTGCCGCCTCTGCAAATACCTCTTTCTGAGTCTTTGAGAAAATTAAGCAGGTATTCCACCTCTTTTATGGAGGCTATTTCTTTTTTCACTTTCGCTATGCCATTTTTTAAAGCAAGTCTTGAATGGAATAAAATCTTGAATGCCTTTTTTAATTCGCGCTGCGCCTTTTGAGGCATGCCTGCCCGCCTCACGCCTATCAGATTCAGCCCATACACCCTTGCTGGATTCCCGTCGCAGGTAGAAAAAGGAGGGATGTCCTGGACCACTTTTGAGCATCCGCCTATTATGGACATTTTGCCGACTCTTGTAAACTGGTGTATGGCGGCAAGTCCGCCTAACACAACTCTATCTTCCAGGGTAACATGGCCTGCAAGAGTGCCTATATTCGCAATAACACAGTTGTTCCCGATCCTGCAGTCATGCGCAACATGCGAATACGCCATAAAAAGATTACCATCCCCGATGCATGTGGCGGTCCCCTCTCCTGTGCCTGGATTCATTGTGACATATTCCCTGATAATATTATTCTTTCCTATTTTAAGAAAACTTTTCTGGCCTTTATACTTTAAGTCCTGCGGCGCGCTCCCTATTACAGCCCCTGTAAATATGCGATCCCCTTCTCCTATAATAGTGTAACCTTCTACAGTAACGCGCGGGCCGATAATGGAACCCTTCCCTATCTCCACATTGGGCCCTATAATAGCATAAGGGCCGACTTCTACGTCGTCGGCCAGCTTTGCTTTTTTATCCACGATTGCTGTCGGATGAATCTTCATGATGTATAATCGCCTTACGCGTCTACAAGAGCAAACATCAGGTCTGCTTCAGCTACTACTGCGCCGTCCACAAGCGCCCTTGTGTGCACCTGCCCTGTCTTTGACCTGAGCTTTATAACCTCCACTTCCAGCCGCAGTTGGTCGCCGGGAACCACTGTCTTTCTAAACTTTACATTATCCAAGCTTATGAAATATGCATATTTACCCGTATTCTCTTTTTTATTCAACAGCAGTACTCCTGCTACCTGCGCCATTGCCTCTACAATCAAAACCCCTGGCATAACAGGCCTGCCTGGAAAATGCCCTGTAAAAAACTGTTCGTTCATTGTAACACTTTTTATGCCTACTGCTTTTTTATCAGGCTTTATTTCGATTATCTTATCCACCAGGAGAAATGGATACCTGTGCGGAAGTATTTTCTGTATGTCTATGGAATCCAAGCTATTCCCGCTTGTTTCAACATAAATAGCTTTTATGCCGCCTGCCTGAAGTTTTTCTCTTTGATTATTTATCTTTTCCACAAGCTGCACATTTAGAGGATGGCCGCTGCGCATTGCAATAATATGGCCCTTGATGCTATAACCAAGAAGATATAAATCTCCTAGAAGGTCTAGTATTTTATGCCTGGCAAATTCGTCTTCAAACCTGAGTTTATTGTCTATAACCCCGCCTTCTCCCACTACAATTGTATTATCGTAATTAGCTCCTTTCCCAAGGCCCTTCTTTCTCAACTCATTCGCCTCTTTCTCAAGGCAAAAAGTCCTGGCAGTGGCAATCTCTTTTGTAAATGTGCTTTCATCTACGGTAAATGATATATACTGGGCTTTTAAGAGAGGGTGTTCATAATTCAATGTATAAGACACTCTGAAATTGTCATCTGGCAAAACCATTATCATGGCCCCGTCCTGTTCAGCCCATAGAGGAGATTTTACCTGATAAATCTTTTTAGGAATGCCTTGGTCTTCAATGCCAATCTTTTTCAATATGTCTATAAACTCTTTTGCGCTCCCATCAAGTCCAGGAAGTTCCGGCCCATCTGTTTCTATAATAATATTATCTATGCCAAGCGCCCACAATGCTGCCATCAGATGCTCTATCGTATGCACCTCTACCCCGTTGATGCCAACCGAGGTGCGGCGAGGGCTTTTTTCCTGGCCGATTATATTGTTTATATCAGCCTTTACCATTGGAGAATCTTTTACATCAACTCTTATGAAATTTATGCCTGTATTGGTCGGGGCAGGTTTAAATTTAAGATTAACGCACACCCCCGTATGAAGGCCTACGCCGCTTAATTCAACTGACTTTTTTATTGTTCTTTGCTCCATGGCGCTCCTTATTCACAATGTTAGTCGTTAGTCGTTCGTCGCTCGTCGTTCGTATTTGATTTTAGCTTTGCTATTTCTTCTTCGAGTTGTTTTACCTTTTTAAATAAACTAGGGAGATTCTGGGTAAATGCATGAATTTTTTTTGCCAGAACATGCGGTTTGGCAGGATAACCTGAAACGCAGGTATTTGAAGGGATAGATTTTGTAACGCCTGACTGGGCCGCCACCACAACGTTATCGCCTATGGTAATATGACCGATAACGCCTGACTGGCCTGCAATGGTAACATTCTTGCCTATATTCGCGCTGCCTGATATTCCGCTCTGCGCAACTATTATGGAATTTTCTCCTATTGACACATTATGCGCGATCTGAACAAGATTATCTATTTTCGTGCCCTTCCCTATAATAGTTTTATCAAACCGCGCCCTGTCAATAGTTACATTCGCCCCTATCTCTACGTCGTCTTCTATAATTACTGTGCCTATCTGAGGAATCCTGTGGTGCACGCCCTGGACCGTAGAAAATCCAAAACCATCGCTCCCTATGACAGTCCCGCCGTGAATAACAACCCTATCGCCTATAACCACTCTTTCTCTGATTATCACATAAGGATAGATAATGCAATTTTTTCCGATCTTTGTATGATGCCCCACATATACGCCTGCGTAAAGAACCGTGTTATCTTTTATCTCCACATTGTCTTCTATGACCGCATATGGATCTATAGCAACGTTTTTCCCTATCTTTACTTTATCGCCTATAATAGCTGTCGGGTGGATGCCTTTCGGCCTTCTGACCTCATTCGGAGCCAGGAGAGAAACCATCTTTGCAAATGCCAGGGATGGATTTTCAGTGCGGATTATTGTCTTAGAGGCTGTTTTTACGTCTCTGGACGTTATAATAGCCGAAGCCCTGGTGTGCCCCATAAGAGGCAGATATCTTGAATTAGCAACAAATGTAAGGTCGCCTTCTTTTGCCTCTTTGATGCCGCAAATGCCTGTTACAATTATATTCTCGTCTCCGACTATCTCACCGTTTATAAGACTGGCAACTTCTTTTAATGTCTTCTGCATATTGTAAAGCCCCTCTCGTTTATTTCGCAGGCATTGTTTTATATCTATCGTTTAATATTTTTATAATTTCGTTTGTCAGGTCCATCCCGCTATCGCCGTATAAAAGCACCCTGTCATTTACTATAATCGAATACCCGTTCTTCTCGCCGTATTCTTTTATCACATCACTCATCTCTTTCAGGATATCCTTCACCATATTATCCCTTTCCTTGGTAAGATCTGTTTTCGCTTCCTGGTCGAATTCCTGAAGAGATTTTATTTTTGATTCTATATCCGCTTCCTTTTTTTCGCGCGCATTTTTATTCATCAGTTCCAGTTCTTCTCGCATTTTTCTTATTTCCTGGACGAGCTTTTCCCGCTCATCCTGCTTCATGTCGCCTTTTCCTTCGAGCTCTTTATCTAAATCCTTTGTCTTCTGGTACTCATCAAATGATCTGGATAGGTCGATATAACCAATCTTACCCTGCGACTCGCTGAATGCGGGGAGCGATATAGAGAGCAAAAAAGCGCTTATCAAAATAACTATTAAAGCTCTGTTCATCTAATCTCCTATCATGATAACTCAAAAGTAAAAACGAAAAAGGCAAAACTACAATTAAAAATTCAAAATCTTTATTTTCTTCGTTAGTTTTCTATTTTTTAATTTTGAGTTTTGGTTTTACCTTTTTACTTTTGACTTTTTAGTTTAAACTCTCTATTACAACCTGTCTCAAAACCCCCTGGTCATGCTGAAATGGATTCTTCCGCCGTCGTCCTGGTTGTCATCCGCATTAATAGGAAAACCGTAATCCAGTTTAACAGGCCCTATGGGCGTCTTGATCCTCACGCCTGTGCCCACGCCTATCTTAATGCCGCCGGGAGATCTCCCGCCTTTTGGCTTACTGTCAGGCACAGACCACACATTTCCTGCATCCACGAAGAAAGCGCCCTTAAGATTTTCTATTATTGAAAATGTCAATTCCGCATTTGCAACAGCCAGTGTTCCGCCGCCTATCGCGTCTCCGGACTGGTCTTTCGGGCCGATATCGCGTTCTTTAAACCCTCTGATTGTGTATGTGCCGCCTGCGAAAAATCTTTCATAAACAGGCACTGCCCCATTGTTCCCTCCATAGGTGCTGACCACTCCATCTCTCAATTTCAATTCCAGCACAAAAGGCCCTATCTCGGAATAATGGCTTATCGAATTGAAAAATTTAGCAAAATCCTTGTCGCCTCCAAATGGCCCGCCAGCAACTTCAATAGACCCCACAAGGACAGCCCCTTTTACAGGATTGAATCTATTATCTGTGGTATCTTTGGTGAGCTGGAACATTGCGCTGGATATTGTATTCTTCCCTTCTTCGTCTTTTAATGCCTGGGAAACATTGCTGTCCAAATCTGATATCTCAACTGTCTCTATTCTATAAGTCAAATCCCCTCTCAAAACTTCGCTGAATTCCTTTCCGAATCTTATATCTCCGCCTTGCCTTGTCTCGTCATAAGCATAGCCTGTGGAGCCGCTCTTATTATGTTCTGAAGCATAGAGATCAAACCCGAAAGAAAGAGGCTTATCAAATATCCATGGCTCTGTCCAGCTGAGCAAATAATTCTTACGCGTAGACCCGAATTCACCCCTGAGTTTTATATCCTGGCCATCTCCTGTAAACGTCGGAAAATTCAACATATCAAAATTTCTCTGCTCTATCTCAACAAAGCCTATCAGTTTGTCTATCGAGCTGAACCCGCCGCCAAAACTGAATTCGCCTGTCTTTGTCTCTTTTACATCAACCACCATATCTCTTTTATCGGCCTGGGCTGTTTCTTCTGTATCAAAGGTTATGTTTTCGAAATATCCTAAATTATTAAGGCGCTCTTTGCTTCTTTTCAGCTTTGCTCCGTCATAACGCTCTCCCGGCTTTATCCTGAGTTCTCTGCGGATAACTACATCTTTTGTCTTTGTGTTGCCTCTTATATTGATTTTATTTACGTAAGCTACTTCACCTTCTGTGAGATTATAGGTGATGTCTATCCTGTCTGTATCCATATTTAAAAGCGTATCAGGCCTGACCCTGGCCATTATATACCCTTTATCAAAATAATGTTCCTGGATGCTTCCCACATCTGTATGCAGGGCTTCTTCTGTAAATGTGTCCCCGGGCTTCATCTTAAAAAGCGCCTTCAACTCTTCTTCGGAAAATACAATATTATTGGCAATTTTTATCGCGCCTGCCACATATTTCCTGCCTTCTTCTATGCGCACCGCAATTTCTATCCATTTTTTTCTGCCTTTTTCCTGGAATAAAATTTCGTATTCCGGCTTTACGTCCAGATACCCTGCCTGTTTATAAAAATTCTTTATGCGTTCCATGTCATCTTCCAGGACTTCTTTTTTGTAAACCCCGGAACGGAAAAATCCTGCTGTCCTGGACTTCATTATCTTTGCTATGCGCTTGTCGCTGAATCCGGTATTACCTATCAGATCTATCTTTTTTACGACCGCCCTCGTTCCTTCGTTTATAGTAAAAATGGCTTTGGAAGAGGCATCGGTTTCATCTGCCTCTATTTTGTAACCAACCTCCACCCAGGGGTAGCCTTTTTTCTCGTACAGATCTTTTATGTTATCCGCGTCTTTCTTGAGCTTTCTTTCGTCTGCAAACTCATTAAGTTTTGATTCAATCGCGCTTTCCAACCTCCTGGAATTAAAAACCTTATTTCCCACAAAAACCACTTTGGTAAGAGGGGCTTTTTCCGTAACGGTAAATATAATGCCTACGCCGTCCTGTACGTCTTCCATTGACACGCTCACGTCGCTGAAAAATCCCAAAAGATACAGCCTTTTTATATCCTCGTCCACTATTTTTTGAGAAAAGGCGTCTCCTTTTTTGGTTTTTAATTTTGCCAGGATCGTGGCGCCGGAAACAGTTTTATTATTCTTTACGTCAACGTACTTTATAATCTTCTGGCTGGATTCATCTTCGCAAAAGGCAGAGGTATGGCTAAAAAAAGAGGCTGCCAGGAAACTTAAAGCTAGGATTACGGCTAGGTTTATTTTAAATTTTGTCATTTAAGTTTAACTTCTTACTATTTAATTAATCAATATAGCATATATAGAAAATTATGTCAATACCTGTCCCGCTGCGTCG
>JAHJGB010000173.1 GCA_018824725.1 Candidatus Omnitrophota bacterium | reverse complement strand
CTTAAAAGGCACGAGTATATCGTGCAATGCGCCTACCTTATCCTTAACTGAAAACATTATAGAAGTTTTGTCTTTTTTTGTAGGCCGCGGTATAGACCCTCCTATCACAAGAAACCTCGTGACATTATTCGGGTTATCTTCTATATCTTTGGCAAGTGTATTCAGCCTGTATTTCTTAGCCGCCAGCATACTTGCTATGGCAGCTGAATTCTTTTCCTGCGAAGCGATCTCTGCAGCCTTGCTTGTCGAAGACACCTCCATCAGGGCTATACCCCGCATATTTATCTCAAGCCATAACCTGCACTGGCCGAATACCTCCTGTTTTGAATAAATCTTTTTTACTGATTTTATATTGCCTTTGCCTAAAAGATTATGCGAAATCTCAAGCATAATCTCAGAGCATATCTTTAAATCAGAGTTTACAAACATGTCCAGGGTATGGTTTATCATGCCTTCTGTTGAATTCTCCACAGGCACAACTCCGTAGTCTGACCTTCCTGACTCCACGTCTCTAAAAACATCAGTTATTGTAGGACAGGCATAAAATTCTACATTTGAGCCGAATTTTTTTATCCCTGCCTGATGCGTGAACGTAGCTTCAGGCCCCAGATACGTTATCTTTAATTTTTTCTCAAGCCCCAGGGAGCCTGACATCACCTCCCTGTATATCGCAAAAAGCGCCTTATTGGGCAGGGGGCCCTTGTTCTCTTTTATTATATTCTCGTATATCTCCACTTCTCTCTCAGGCGTGTAGACAGAAACCCCGGCCTCTTTTTTAATCTTGCCTATATGTTTCGCAACAGCCGCCCTGTCATTTAACAATGAGATTATTTTTTTGTCTGTCTCGTTTATTTTTTTACGAAGTTCCGCTAGCCTGGACATCAGTATTCCCTCCTTCTTGCTGCTCTACTTCTTCTTCCTTTTTAAAATGCTCTGGTAACTCTATATCTTTTTCAGTAAAATTAAACTCTTCCAATCTCGGAAGCTCCTCAAAGGAATTCAATCCGAAATATTGCAGAAACTCCTGGGTGGCGCCATAAATAATAGGCCTGCCCACTGTCTCTCTCCTGCCCATAATCTTGACCAGATTTTTTTCAATAAGCGTCTTCAATACCCCGTCCACATTCACGCCCCTTATCGCCTCTATCTCAGGCTTGGTGGCAGGCTGTTTATAAGCTATGATCGCAAGGGTTTCAAGGCTCGGGCCTGAAAGCCTGTCAGCTCCGGCTGTCTTGTATAATTTTTTGAGCCATGGCGCAAGCACAGGATCAGTCACAATCTGATAGCCGCCTGCTATCTCTTTTATTCTGAGGGCGCTGGTCTTTGTCTCGTACTCAAGAGCTAATTCAGCAATGACATCCTTTATCTCGTTTGCGTCCGGGCCTTCCAAGACATTTTTAATCTCGCTTAAGAATAGAGGCTTGTCGCTCACAAAAAGCATTGCCTCTATAATATTCTTTACTTGAGTTTTATCCATACTTGGTGTAATCTTGTTAATCGCGGAAATACGCAGAACATAACGCAGAACTACGCTGAAACCAAACTCTAACTTCCGCGTTTTTTCGCGTCCATTCCGAACAAAGTGAGGAATGGCTTCCGCGTGTTTCCGCGATCACTCTATGTTTAATCTGTGTTTTTCGTTTCGTATGATTTCTATGTCACTGAAATTCTGCTTCTGCACTACGATTATCTCTTTCAATCTTATAAGTTCAAGCACTGCCAAAAACGTAGCTATTATCTCAGGCTTATTTTTTGCGTTCTTAAAAAGGTCGAAAAGGCTCATCACAGGAGTTTTTACCAGCATGTGCAAAAGGTCGTGCACCTTCTGCTCTATGGTAAACTCATCCTTTATAATCTCCTGAAACATCTCCTTGGGCACATCTTTCAGTACCCTGGTAAAAGCTGTTATCAGGTCAAATAAACTCGCCTCAAAGAAAACCTCGCCCGGTTCAACCTCGAAAGGGATATCCCTCGTAAACATCTTCTTTCTCTGGCTTTCCAGGTCCTGCAGTATCCCTGCAACCTCCTTGAATTTTTTATACTCCACCAGCCTGCGCACCAACTCTTCTCTCGGATCCTCTTCCTCTTCAGGCAAAAGCTCTTTTTCGTCCGGCGGCAGGAGCATTTTGCTTTTAATATGTATCAGGGTTGCCGCAATCACCAGGAACTCACCCGCGATATTCAGGTCCAGCATACGCATGAGTTCAAGGTATTCCAAATACTGCTCTGTAATGGTGGCTATCGGAATATCGTAGATATCTATCTCATTCTTCTTGATCAGATATAACAATAAATCCAGCGGGCCTTCAAATACCTCTAATTTTACCTTGTAAGACATTAAAACATTCCTATTGCCTTTTTAACCTCGGCCATTGTTTCAGATGCCACTTTTTTAGCTTTCACTGCCCCTTTTTCCAGAATTGCATGAATCTTATCTTCATCTTTCAGAAGCGCTTCTCTTTTATGCCTGATATCGCTGAGATAATCAGAAATTATACCCCCGAGTTTCTTCTTGCATTCTGTGCATCCCAAGAGAGCTTTTGTGCAATATTCGTCAACCTCGGATGCGCGTTCTGGAGTAAATATATTGTAATAAGAACGAAGATTGCACTTATCAGGATGCCCTTTATCAGAAAGTTTTATCCTCTCTGGATCTGTAAACATTGTCATGCATTTCTTTTTTATTGTTGCTTCACTGTCTCCCAGTGCAATAAAATTATCATAGGACTTGCTCATTTTTCTGCCATCTAACCCTAGAAGCTTTGCTTCTTTAGTAAAATAGGGCTTAATATCATGAAAAATACTTCCACTGTAAAGATTATTAAACTTAGACGCTATGTCATTAGTAAGTTCTATATGAGGAAGCTGGTCCTGGCCTACAGGCACAACATTTGCCTTATACAATAATATATCTGCAGCTTGTAAAACAGGATAACCAAGAAACGCATATGTATGCAATTCCCTTGTCGTGATTTCCCTAAGCTGTTCTTTATATGTGGGACATCTCTCTAGCCATCCTAGAGGCACAAAATTAGAAAATACCATGTATAATTCCAGGTGCTCTTTTACATGAGATTGCATAAATATTGCATTTTTCTCCGGATCTATGCCACAGGCTATCCAGTCCGCAGCGCATTCTATTGTAAACCTGGAAAGCCTTGACGGGTCTTCGTATTCGCTCATCATGGCATGCCAGTCAGCGATCATAAAAAAGCAATCATACTGATCTTGAAGCTTAACCCAGCTTTTGAGCGCCCCGAATAAATGCCCCAGATGCAGCGGCCCTGTTGGCCTCATACCGCTTAGAATTCTGTTTTTCATATATATCTTCCGCCTTTAGATTATTTGCTAATCGCTGAACTACGCGGAATATTACGCGGAAAAACGCGGAAGCTATCTTTGAACTTCAGCGTTGTTCTGCGTCTGTTCCGAGTATAGCGAGGAATAGCTTCAGCGTATTTCTGCGATTATTTCAGTCTTCTTGCCACTTTTCTAATTTCAATCGCCTCTATCAGGTCGCCTTTTTGGATATCCTTGAATCCCAGGCTTATCCCACATTCAAAACCTTCCTTTGCCTCTTTAAGATCATCCTTAAAATGCTTCAGCGAGTTCATCTTGCCTTTAAAAAGAATCTCTTTTTCTCTTATAAGCTTACATATCGCGTCGCGCGGAATCCTGCCTTTTGAGATAAAACAGCCAGCTACCACGCCTGCCTTTGACACGTTGAAAACCTGCCTGACCTCTGCTCTTCCCAGAAAAGTTTCTTCTATTACTGGCTCCAGCATGCCTTCCATGGCAGCCTGAATCTCATTTACTGTCTCATAAATTATACTATAAATCCTTATTTCCACTTCTTCCTGTTTTGCGAGCGCCTTTGCCTCATTCGTCGCGTTAACATGAAAACCTATGATTATAGCGTTTGAAGCAGAAGCTAGCATTACATCGGATTCATTTATATCGCCCACCTGGCTGTGTATTACTAAAAGCTTCACTTCTTCCGTGCTCAGTTTTTCAAGAGAATCTTTAATCGCCTCCAGAGACCCCTGCACGTCCGCTTTTATAACTATCTTTAACTCCTTTACCTCCCCGACCTTCACCTTGTTATAAAGTTCTTCGAGAGTGATCTTGGAAGTTTTTCCGGCAAGTTTTTTATTTTCCGCATCCATCTGCCTGGTAGTTACTATATCCCTTACTTTTTTTTCATCAGCTATGACATAAAATTTTTCCCCTGCCTGAGGTACTCCGGAAAGCCCCAATATTTCAACCGGCTTCGCAGGCCCTGCCTCCAGCACCCTGCGGCCTTTATCGTCCAGCATTGCCTTTATCTTGCCGTAATTAATCCCTACCATAACCATATCGCCTATTTTTAAAGTTCCGTTTGACACAAGCACTGTCGCAATAGGGCCTTTGCCTTTGGAAAGCTCTGCCTCTATAACTATACCTGTGGCAGGTTTTTCAGGATTTGCCTTTAATTCCAGGAGCTCTGCTTCAAGAAGCAGCATCTCTAGTAAACTGTCAATGCCCTGGCCTGTCTTTGCTGAAACGCCTACAGTAATAGTCTTTCCTCCCCATTCTTCAGGAGTAAGATTATACTCCGCTAATTGCTTTTTAACCTTATCCAAATTTATATTCTGCTTATCAATCTTATTGACCGCGACTACTATTGTAACGCCTGCGGCCCGCGCGTGGTCTATGGCCTCTATTGTCTGCGGCATTATCCCGTCGTCAGCAGCGACTACAAGCACAACTATATCAGTGACATTCGCTCCTCTTGCGCGCATTGCTGTAAATGCAGCGTGGCCGGGTGTATCCAGAAAAGTCACGTTCCCTTTAGGAAGCACTACCTCATACGCTCCTATATGCTGGGTAATCCCGCCTGCTTCTTTATCAGCAACCTTTGTTTTTCTTATAGTATCAAGAAGAGATGTTTTTCCGTGATCAACATGGCCCATAAACGTAACAATAGGCGCCCTTGGTTTAAGTTTTTTAAAATCGTCCGGTTTATCCAGGTCAGCTAAAAAGGCCTCTTCAAACGTAGGCGGTTTTTCCAGCAAATAACCGAAATCGCTACAGATAGAACACGCCACATCTTCATTAAGAGCCTGGTTTATTGTGATAAGAACTTTTTTATCCAGTAGTTTTTTAATAAGGTCTGCTGGCTTTATCCCTAGCTTCGAAGCAAGATCTTTAACAACCACAGGAAAACCTATTTTTAACACCTTAAGCTCCGGCTTTACCTCTTCCTTTACCTCCGGTATCTTTTCTTCTATCTTAACCTCTATTTTAACTTCGACCTTGGGTTCGATTTTCTTTTCCACAGCCTTTGGCTGTTTGACCTTTGCCTCGGGCTCTTTTGCTTTCTTTGTTGCTTTCTTTTTTGCAGGCGCAGCTGCTTTTTTGGGCGCTGATACTTTTTCTTTTGCCTTCGGCTTTGCCGCCTTCTTGGGCTTTAGTTCCTCTTTTACAAGGACCGCTATATCATCGTCAAGAATACTCATATGGCCTTTGACATCTATCTTAAGGCTGTGAAGCTTGTCTATAAGATCTTTACTGGCAATTCCGAGTTCCTTTGCTAACTGGTGAACGCGCGTGCTCATTCTTTAGCCTTTACGGGTTCTTGTTCTTTTTCTTTTGCCTTTTTATCCTCTTGGGCATTAGCAGCCAGCTCCCTTTCTTTCTCAGCCCTGGCCTCTCTATTTTCTTTATTTTTCTTATCCCTTACTTCATGCACCTTTTGTTCCATAAGCTCTTTGGCTGATTTAAGAATTTTCTCAGCTGTTTTCTTGCCAACGCCTTTAACTTCAATCAATTCTTTCAGGTCCAGCTTCATGATTTTCCCTACCGTATCATAACCTGCCTTCTTAAGAGCTTTCTCTGTCTTCGGCCCGATCCCGTCTATTTCTATTATAGGAATCTCTTTTACTTCCTCTATTTCAGACTTGCTCCTTATATCTATATTCCATCCTGTAAGTTTTGCGGCAAGCCTTACATTCTGGCCTTTCTTGCCTATTGCAAGAGAAAGCTGGTCATCAGCCACTATAACCTCAGCCCTTCTCTCGGCCTCAGTTGTTTTAACACTTGTAATCTCTGCCGGGCTCAGGCTTGAAGCTATAAATTCTCCCATATTAACGCTCCAGCGGATAATGTCTATTTTCTCCCCGCCCAGTTCCCTGACAATATTTTTAACCCTTTGGCCCCTCATGCCTACGCACGCGCCAACCGGATCAACCTTGTCATCCTTGGAATAAACAGCTATCTTCGAACGGTCACCAGCCTCCCTTGATACAGCTTTGATCTCCACAATGCCTTCGTATATCTCAGGCACCTCTAATTCAAAAAGCCTCTTCACGAAACCCGGGCTTGTCCTGGAAAGCAGTATCTCAGGGCCTTTTGAGGATTTCTTCACCTCTACGATCAAAGCCTTGATTCTGTCGCCCTGCCTGTATTCTTCTGTAGGAGGAAGTTCTCTTTTAGGTAATACCCCTTCTACTCTGCCCAGGTCAACGATCAGCATGCCTTTTTCAAATCTATGAACAGCGCCTGAACAAATATCGTTTACCTTTTTCGTATACTCTTCGAACAAAACATCCCTTTCAGCTTCGCGGATTTTCTGTATAATCACCTGCTTTGCTGTCTGAGCGGAAATCCTTCCGAAATCTCCGGAAACCTCATTCCCCTCTGCTGTAAAGACCTTAAAATCCCCTGTCAAAGAATCAAATTCAACCTTTATATCCTCAACGTGCTTCCCGAGATTCTTCCTGGCAGCGCTTATAAGGGCTGACTCTATAGCTTTCACTAAGATCTCTTTCTTAATCCCTTTATCCCGTTCAATGCTATCTAATATTGACAATAATTCCTGATTCATTTCTTTCTCCTTAAATGAGGCCTATGGGAGCCCGACTCCCTATGGGAGTCGGGCTCCCATCATTACTTTAAAATTCTACTTCCTCTCTTACTCTCGCTATTTTTTCAAAAGGTATATCTATAATACCTCTCTTCTTCACAGCTATTTTAACACCCGCATCAGATACTTCCTCTAACCTAGCTATGTATTCTTTTTTATCCAATATCCTTTCGGTCAATGTCACCCTGACCAGCCTTCCTAGAGCCCTCTCGTAATCCCTCGTTGTTTTAAACAGCCTGTCAATCCCGGGCGAATCCACCTCAATAACGTAACTTTCCTGTATTATATCCGCTAGGTCCAAAGCCTGGCCAATTTTTTCGTTCAGCCTTACGCAATCTGCCATCTGAATCCCTTTATCCTTATCAACCAGAAGCTTCAGGACCTGCCTGCCTCCTTCTTTCCTGAAAATAATCTCTACTAACTCTGCTTTTTCTTCCTGTATAACCGGTTCTATGATTGTCTTAATTTTATCTATCATGGGCAATAAAAAAAGCGGGCAAACTGCACCCACTTCAACTAACTACCCCCTTTCATAAGAGTGTTTATAATATACTACATCTTATGAGAGTCTGTCAAGCATTTTTTAACTATGGGGAGTCCGACTCCCATAGGGAGTCGGACTCCCAATTCTAACGTTGTTTAATGGGGAGATTATACGCCTGAAGATATATCGCTTGCTATTGCTTTATAAGTATCAATGCTGGCCGGGGTCCCTAATTTAAACCCTTTGAAAAATTCCGGTTTTCCACCATATACATCAAACATTTCATAAAGCTTAGACACAGCCTCTGCTCTTTCCCTAAGCCTGATATGAGCAATGTCTTTATACTCTTGAATGCCATTGTATTGAAATCTATTAAAAGCTATTATGACAACTGCGATATTTTCCGGTTGGCTTTTAATCCAATCTTCAAAACCTTTTTTATTACCTACCACATCTTTCGCTGAAACAACGACAATCTGATTCATTGAATCAACCTGATTTTTTCTGGAAAGGCCTGAATTAGAGCCTAAAGCTGCGTTTTCTGTAATTTTTACTGCATTATCCCAATATCCAGATGTATTTTCATTGCCAGGGATAGACTCTGGCTCAGTGCGGGATTTTTCTATTTGTCTAGTTTCCTGTGCCCTTACATAAGCAACATCAAATTGGTTTAACCTATCAATATATCCTGATACAGCGGCTGATATCTCATCTATCTTCTCAGCAGAAGCAGGTTGTTTTTGAGCTAAGATAACTCTAGCTCTTATTATAGCTATTGTTATATCTTCTTTAGCCACTGGTGGCAATTGATCTTCATATACAGAAAGTTGTTCTGATAAAAAATCTACTTTTTTTTCTAAGCTTGCATTAGAGCCAAGTTTTTCTTGCGCTTGTGCTACCTCTAATGACGCTGCTGCGGCGCCTAGAGATTGCGGTCTAGATGTAACTTCAGCAAATAATTGCAAATTGCGTCCGCTACGCAGCGCATTCTCAAATAATGCTTTTATCTTACCTGGATTTTCCCTATATTCACTGGAAAGGTGGATCCGGATAATCCTTCTTCCCCTATATTCCAACGCCCCTACTGTGCCAAGCGCATGCGCCATATTTTCCTGCGCTAATGTATATTCCCTGATAGGCACTTTTATATCATTAGGTGTATCGAAAGTAAAAACTATTACTACCGCCTTATCAGTAGCATTATTTAGCTGATTATCAGAATGCTGGCACCTTGAACCTATTCCAAAAAGCGTTGCGGGATGAACAGAGAGATTATCCCTGAGCGCAACCCTGATCTCTGAAAATGCAGTTTGAAGTTCCGGCGAATCATATGTATAAGGCGACAGATACACATAATCGCCCCCTTTGATAGTTCCCAGAAATCCTGCCAGAATCTCTTCAGCAGGCGCTGTCTGTGGGACTAAACCTGGCGCCACAGCTCTAATAGCAGATTCTGTTTTGTCTTTAAAATAAATCTTTACTCCGCCTTCCTGCTTTTTTAAATTCTCCCCTGCTTTAACATTGAGTGTTTCCGTGAGTTCTGCTGACGTGCCCCTTAAAAGATCTCCTGTAATTTGTTTGCTGGATTGCACAAAAGGCTGATCAAAAGGATGAACAGCTATAAGATTCCCCAGCACAGTTGTTGCTATTTTGAATCTATACTGCAATATATTTATATCTTCTTTGCTATCGACCCTGAGCGCAATTATAGGCGCTGATCCCTGTTCTTCCATAACTTCAATCGGCGCAAGCCCTTTTTCGCCAATGCTGATTCTTACGAATACCCTGTCATTTCCATACACAGAAGGGTCACTAGAGTATCCTTCTCCAGTAACGCAAACTACTGCAGTATCTTCATTTTTGCCGAGAGATTCATTTATTAACTGCTGCACCCAAGGGCCAAAAGGCTTAAGTTCTTCTGATAATATAAATGTAATCTTATTCCTACCCTGGAGCCGGAATCTATTAAGAGCTGCTCCTATTTGGACGCCTATATATTTTCCGAGTTGCTTTCTGAACAGGCCAAGCTCATTCTTGGCATCTATCAACAATTCTTCATGCGGTATGCCTGCTAATTCAGCCGGCACCATGCTAAAATAAGAATCCGTAGAATATCTTCCGCCTATTTCAAGGCCTTTCGCAGCGTCGCTTTTATGGTTATTTACAAATACTGCTCGATCTCCATTTTTCATGAGCCTGAATCTGCTCTCTTCTACAGGTTTTATCATACCTTCGTCAGTTATAGCTACAAAATGCTGCGGAACTGCCTCTTGCCCTAGTATATTAGCCCCTTCTTCCCTGAATATTGCATCTTGATTTCTCGTTTCGATAGTGGTAAAAGACTTACTCGATACAACAAATATTGTCTTATTCCACCCTTTTTCGCTAACCCATTTCTTTACATTCTTTATTTCCCGAGGGTCTTCCAAATCAACAACCCTCAAATTATCCTTTCCATAAATCTCTGAATATGTCCTTATGCCTAAACCTGAGCCGCCGGTTCCTAAAACCACTACATTTGTAATCCCTTCCTTGGCAAGTTCTGCTTTTAATTCTCTTACTTTATTCATGCGCTGTTCTGACAAAAATTCCTCAGGGGCAGTTACCCACCCCAGCCACTTTACAACATCAGGAGCAAAGGTCTCGCCTCTACCATCCTTAACATGCTGCCAGATAGATGCGCTTCTCTCAAGAATACCTGTTGCTAACAAACTCATTTTTATCTCTTCTCCTCTCAAATTTTCCTTTCCTTCCATTGTATCAGATTTTCTTATCGGTTCAACAAAATCATCTTCGTCTCCAATTCCTTCATTAGAAGCAAGCTTCTGGGTAGAAAGAGGCTTAATTTCCTCCGTTGCTTTTCCAGGTAAAGTTATACCTATTTGATCAAACCCCTTTATCTGCAATCCTTCTCTGCCTATCCTGAACGGCATGTATCCTTTTAATTCTCCCGTGCCTCTGATGACAGACCTGGCTTCGCCTTCATTGGTCAATTCATTTATTCCATGGTCTTCAAGGAATTTTCTGGTATAGTCATTCCCTTTTGCTGATATTGCAATAAGATTCGCACCCTGGCCTCCTGCTCCTAAACCCATAAGGGCTATACCCGCTTCTTTGGCATCCTTAACCAATAACTCTGCGCCAAGGTTGTAAAGAGTCACATCTTTTAAGGCATCTCCTCTTTCCTGATACATTGTTCTTACCAGTTCGTATTCTTTATAATCAGGATTATTTTCATCGAATACCTTGCTGGCATATTTAAATGCATAACTTGGCAATCCCTGTACGTTGTTATGAGCGTCAATAGCAAGAGCAAGCCATCTTTTGCATAGCTCGTCTCTTATTTCAACATATCTGGTTATTACTCTGACTACAGTATCAAAATCGCCTTCTTTTAAAGCCTTTGTGTACTCTGCTGTAAGGCCGAGTTTTTCCTGATGAAGCGGAAGGCCTATTGAGTCCCTGTCTCTGAGTAAATCAGTCCACATATTATTTGTAAGGCTTGCGGCTCTTCCTACCTGGGCTTTACCGTTTATATATTTTTTGCCTGCCTGAACAAGCATCATATGGCCTTCTACTGCCTTAAACTGATCTTCTGTGGTTAATAAAGGTATAGAAAAGGCGCTGTATGGGTTTACAAGTTTTCCGCTGGCGTCTCTTGCTCCCGAGAGCCATATGTGCTGGTACGCCCCTCCTGTCATTGTCCCTATGTGGCCTTGTCCGCCTGTAAGGCCTGCGAATTCATCGTTTTCAAGTTTTACCGCGAGGTTGAATATATCAGCGTAGCTTAAGTCTGCTCCGCTCAGCATGCTGGCAGCTGCTATCAAAGCTACATTAAATACATTTGAGGATTCCATGCCGCCTGCCAAAGCAATAGGGGATATGCCTTCGCATGTTATTTTTACGCCGCTTAAACCAAAGATATTCCTGAAGATAAATGCAGGAGCATCCTTCTGGGCTGTGCGGCCGTTTTTATCAAGAATAACATCGCCTGTTATTTTATAAGGATTATCAGCTGTTATGCCGTAATCAGGAGCAATATATTCTATTGCATTTGGATCATCTAAAAGCTCAAAGTTTATTTTTACGCTGAATTCGCTTGCTATTGTAGGAGTTGACGGATATTCAGATGGGAATTGAGCGTCTTGCTTTGTTAAGCTAAGCTGGAACTCCGGCAAATCCAGGCTTGAGCCTGCGCCGTCTACGCCTCTTAAGTGGCCTTGTATAGACAAAGCAATGCCTTTGGCTTTAGCTTCTTGTAATAAAGCCCTTGCTTCTTCAGCAGTCTTAGTAGTAACAATAAGGCTGTGGTCAAGAGGGATACCTTGTTTAAAGTCACGAGTAGGCATAAAGGAGAGACCTGCAATTACTTTTTCATTCGACACCAGGGTGTCCTTATCCATTCTTTCGGCCAGCCGCATCTGCCTGCTCTGCGCAATAATCTGCGCCGCCCTCTCTCCGATTAACCTATCACGAATATTATTAATAAATTCTATAGCATTATCCTCAGTTATACGCCCTCTTGTAAAAAGTGTACGCCTCATATCATCTCTAAGGATAAATTGTACTAAGTAACTATCTACTGTATGAAGAGCATTTGCATGCGCATTCTTTAAGAGTGTCGCTACGCCCTCTATGCCGTCTTTATCATCAAAAATTATACTTTTCTCATCTCTTTTATTAGCTAAACGTTCGTTAAGTTTGCTTGTTAAGATATCAATATTTATAGCACTAGTCAAATTCGGGCCAAGGTGTTTAACTAAACTTCGCTTTACTATTTCACCGGATTTGGTTTTTACAAGTCCAAGGTCTATCAAAAATGCTATTGCTTCAGTAGCTATATCTTTATTTTTTTCCCATACCTCCGGACTTGTAAATGCAGGGTAACGCTGCAATCCTATTATGCTATGCGCAATAGGCAATGGCACAGTATAAAGCTTACCATGCCTCCTGACATCTGTGGAAGAGGTGTTCATAGGCTGCTCAATAACTTCAAAAGACATCTTAGCATCCTGGACATAAGCCCTTAAAGTATTGATTAAACCATCTATATTTCTTACTGTAAGCGTCTGACGCAAAGCCACAAAAGCATCCTCGCCTACCCAGACAGTTGCTGATTTAAACCTGTTGAGCCATATTTTTACACTACTATTATCTGTGCCCTGCTCATTCAGAGCGTCCTTGCTTTCTGAATCCCATTGTTCAAAATTTCTTTTTTGATTATCATTTAATGTTATCATTATTTCGCGCCGCATTTCTTGTCTCCATCCATTAATTGCCTGTTCAGCATCCGGCATTTTTTCTTGCGCCAAAGAAATAGCCAAGTCAGCATAAAAATTTATACTGCTCGCTTGCGTAAGCGCTTCCATTGTTTTAATTCTATCTTTTACATCTCTGTCTGAGTCTTTAGAATCTGCCTCGCGTTTATTAAATCTAGCGTTTATATGCGCGGGCAATCCTTCCCTGAGAAATTGAATCATATCAAAAAATAACTTGTGCGGCGTATCAAGCAATAGGCCTGTACTATTCGAAACCACCCATTTAAAATGGTCATATCCGGCAATATACTGCCAATTAACCAAGTCTATAATAACGCGGTTCTCATAGATAAGCGTAGGCAAGATAGTTTCGCCGTCAGCTGTAAGTAATGGGCCTCGGTCGCGTTGAAACCTTGTATATACAACAAATGGCGAAAAAGCATCAAACAGCCATTGAGAATCTGCCTCGCGTATAGGTAAAGCTGTTAACTGCGGCTTGCGTTCCGGATCGCTATTATCTAACATAATAACAACCATGTCAGACCCGTCAGCCAGCACTCGCAAAATGCTCCAGATATGTCCTATCTGCCACGGGTCCCCTTTCATTGGCAATAAAGAAACATTTGCCCTTCTTGACATCCTTATCTCAGGAACAGTTTGATCTTTATCTGACAATTTTAAGTTCACTGTATCGGGAACTAAATTGCCGTTTTCAAGCCTGCGTGAGATAATTCTTAAACAGGTAATCATTGGTTTATATGTATCATTTTGAACCTCATTTATTACTGCCGTTCTTTCTTCATCTGTCATTTCCGGCCTATTAACATAATCTGAGGTCACCCAATTGTAGTAAGCTACCAGCATGCCAAGTCCGTTAAGCACCAATCTTTGCTTACCTTCATCAGCTTCTATCCTACTGATTAGGGCATTCGGAGTATTGGCTTTCAGAAATTTATTTCCATCTATAACCTGCTTTATGGCTTCTAAATCTAGTCCGCTATTTGACGCTAATTTTCTATCATTAGGCAGGGCTGCTACTCTTACAATCCCCTGAGGCGTGACTTCGCTAACCTTGATGCTTCCTCTAAAATCATTTTCCCCTGCTTCAGATAATCTAAAATAGTCGCCTTTCTTATTTATCGCAAAATACCTTCTCTCATCTCCTTTTGAAGTAACCCTGATAATAAGCCCACCAGCTACAGCCCTTGCAAAAACAATCTCCTTAAACGGGCTTTCTTCCCATCCAAGAGTAGAAGCCCCCTTGTCTGTCATGCCAAGCCTAGAACCAGCCCTGTCCAGTATTGCGGCTATAACTATTGCAGATTCTGGCAACTCTGTTAACCTCGCAATCGCAGGAACTGCTTCTTTAGATAAAATTTCCCCTATGTTTCTATTAGAAGCCAACGATTCTTTAGCCTTTTCAATTCTATCATTTGAAGATCCTTTATCAAAAGCCAGAGGAACCCTTAAATTTGCAGCAGGCTTATTTGCCACTTCAGGCTGGTCAAGTTGTTTTATCAGATCCTCTATGGGCTTACGTTTTCCGGATAATAGAAAATGGTAGTTTTTCTCGTCTATTTCTGTTTTGGAAAACGGGGAAATCACTATATAGGAATAGCCTTTTTCTTTCAATAACCTGGTCAAGCCTTTGGTATGAAAGCCTCCTGTTATCAGGGTAGCTACTTTTACATTACGTTTCTCCACTTCAGAGGTAGCGTTAGTAAACATTGCCATATCGCGGGCTTTTACGGTATTATAAAAATCCTCTATTTCCTGGAGGTGAGAATCTATCAAGTTTGGATTAAAGTCTACGAAACCAGAAAGATTATATTTTTTAATTGCCGGTTTTAGAAATACCTCAAAAAAAGCTACTTTATGAGAGCCTCTATTATTCAGATAATAATCAAGCTCCTCATTTGATATCTTAAGATTAAAAAAGCTTTCCAGGAATTTTATATTCCGTAAAGCCTGGGTAAGGTTTTTTTCCTCATCATTTTTGGCAAGCTTTTGTTTTATTTCATAAGACAAGTTTTCCATCTCTACGAAAAGCTTTACGGACTCCAAAGAATTCACCTTGGTGAGGTAATCTACGAAATCCATCAGATTAGGATATTTTGACACCTGGTCTTTCAGGTATTTATCAGCCAGGTCTTTCAGGTAACTGTAGAATGAAAAAGGCGATAACTTCTCGTCTTTAAAAAGGCTTGCCTTGGCCATTAATGTATCCATGTCGCTGCGGATGGATTTTGCGGCAATCGCTGATTGTAAATTTAATAGCAGGTTCTGGGATTCCTGCATAATCTTTTGCTGGTCAATCTTTGATTCTTTATCTATGGTTTCATTGAGGATAGCGATATTTTTATAGTTAGCCGTGGGGATATTTAATTTCTGGATGTAACTTGACAGGTATTTCAAATGGTCGGCTGTTTCTGCTTTCTGGCTCTCGTAATCAGCTTCTTTTTGGTCTATTGCCAGGAGTTCTTTTGAATATATTTTAGGTTTTAACTCTTCCAGGGCTTTTTTAGCCTGGGAGATGAAAACCTGGGAATCCGGGTTAAACTTCATGATACTATTGAATTCTTCTATATTCTTAAAATATATCTCCTTATTTTCAATGCCCCATATGGGTAGATCCGGGTATTTTGTTATGGATAAATACTCCTCTCCTGTAAGCTCTCCTGAATCAACAAAAAGCCTGGCTACTTTTTTTCTGACTTCAGGGTCCGGGAAACTCGAAACGCTGGATGTATCCACTTCACCGTCCGCTCCTTCTGAGCAAACCAGGCCTAAATTATAATCTTTAACCAGGATTTCTAATATACCGGCTAAATTAAGGGTAGCCTCAGGATTTGTGTGAAGATCCTGGATATGAACTATGAGCCTGGAATTATCATGGTCAGGGTTCTGGTATACTTCTACTACTTTACCTAATTCCTGGGGTATGTGAATAAGCGATATATCGGAAAGATGCGTTGAGAGTATTTTCTGGGCTTCTCTTTTCTGGGATTCAGCCTCCTTGGCGTCTTCCCCTGTAAGCACAGCCTTTTTCTGCTGTATTACTCCTTCATTTTTATCGCTAATTTTCTGGTAGTTAACCTTTTTATTCTTGAATATAGACTTGGATTCAGGCGCGGCATATATGCTATTAGTGGCTGTAAAAGTGATTAAAATAAAGACCGAAACTGCTCTTTTTAATGACCTAACAAACATACTGCCTCCTTGTTATGTATATTTAAAATACTTTTAAAAATCCTATATAAAAGTATAGCATGTAAACGCTTTCTTGTCAAATAAATTTGAAGAATTTATTTGATCCTGAGGATGCAACTGAATAAGAGGCATCCGAAGGATCTCTGGGAATATGGATTGTTATGCGACTAGTAATGCTAGGATCTTGTCTTTTATTTCTTCTTTTTTAGTTTCCAGAATCTCGCCTGTGGCTCTTATCTTAATCTCAAGCTTGCCTTTTTTAAGGCCCCTATCCCCTATCACTATTGAAAAAGGCATGCCTATTAATTCAGCGTCATTAAATTTAATGCCTGCGCTTTCATCTCTGTCATCCAGCAGCGTTTCTATTCCGGCTTTATTTAATTCTTCGTAGATAGCATCTGTGGCTTTCCTGACGCTTTCTTCCTTGTAATTAATAGGTATAATCAAAACCTGGAAAGGCGCTATAGCCAGAGGCCAGATTATCCCTTTATTATCATTATGGATCTCTATAGCTGTAGCCATGATCCTGTTCACGCCTATCCCGTAACAGCCCATCACTATTGGTTTTAATTTTCCGCTTTCATCCACAAATTCCGCTTTCATTGCCTTTGAATATTTAAGGCCTAATTTAAATACATGGCCCATTTCAATTGCATGTTCTATCTTTATGTTTTTATTGCATTTAGGGCATTGGTCTTTATCAGTAATCACTCTTAAATCAGCCCATTCGCTTACTTTAAAATCCCTGTCCAGGTTTGTATTTATAAAATGCGCGTCTTTTTTATTTGCCCCTGTGACAAAATTGCTCATACCTTTAATAGAGCTATCAGCTATAACCTTAACATCTTTTAATCCCGAAGGCCCTGAAAATCCCATGGGCCCGCCTGTTATTTTCTTAATAACATCTTCATTAGCCATTTCAAGTTTCTGGCATTTCAGGAATTTTTTTATCTTTGCCTCATTTGCATCATGGTCTCCTCTTATTAGAACCGCGACAGGTCCTTCGTCTGCCGCATAAATAAGCGTCTTTACCATATTTTCAGGCTTAACCTTTAATAAGTGCCCGACCTTTTCAATAGTCGTCACTCCTGGCGTATCCACTTCTTTCAAAGGTAATTCTTTTTCTGGTTTCTGTGCTCTGGTTTCTGGTTCCTTATCAATACATTCTGCTATCGCAAGACTAGCCGCATATCCGCAACTCTGGCAATGCGCCAAAAGATCCTCCCCGCTATCAGAGACCACCATGAATTCATGAGACACATCCCCGCCCATAACACCTGAATCAGCCTCTACTGCAATCGCCTTTAACCCGCATCTCTTAAAAATATTTTCATATGCCTCATACATCTTCTGATAACTTTTATCAAGACCTTCCCAGTCTTCGTCAAAGCTGTAAGCATCTTTCATTATAAATTCGCGGCTGCGTATCACGCCGAATCTCGGCCTGACCTCATCCCTGAATTTAGTCTGGATCTGATAAAAAGTGACAGGCATCTGCTTATATGAATTAATATGATTTCTCACAAGGTCTGTGATAACTTCTTCATGCGTGGGCCCAAAAACTATCACTCTATTATGCCTGTCCTTATAGGTAATAAGGTCTTCCCCAAAATCTTTAAACCTGCCTGACTCATGCCATAACTCAACCGGCTGCATGGAAGGCATAAAAAGCTCTATAGCGTCCTGCTTATTCATTTCTTCGCGGATAATATTTTGGACCTTTTGCAATACCCTGAGGCCTAAAGGAAGATAAGTGTATGCGCCTGAGGCTAGTTTTCTGATAAGCCCAGAGCGTATCATAAGGCGGTGGCTTACTGCCTCAGCCTCGCTCGGAACTTCTCTCAACGTTGGTATAAAATACTTACTCCATCGCATAATATTAATAAGGTTTATTGATGGAAGCCCGACTCCCATCAGACTCCCTATGGGAGTCGGGCTTCCATAGGCTTCAAATGTATTTTAATAGCTCTTTTACAATATCCTTTTCTTTAACCCTCTTTACTATCTTGCCTTTTTTAAAAATTACCCCTGAACCTTTACCGCAGGCAATGCCTATGTCTGCCTCCTTAGCCTCTCCCGGACCATTCACTTCGCAGCCCATAATCGCAATTTTAATACCTGCAACTTGTGACTTGTGGCTTATGGCTTGTGGCCCAATTCCTGATTCTATTTTCTCAACTATCTTCTGCAAATCCACCTGACACCTGCCGCATGTCGGACACGAAATAATTTCAGGACCGAAATTCCTTAAGTTTAACGCCTGAAGGATATTCTTAGCTGCTATTACTTCTTCTTCAGGATTTCCTGTCAATGAAACCCTGATAGTGTCACCTATGCCATCCAAAAGCAAAGCGCCTATCCCTATAGCTGATTTTACAATACCTGTTGAAGCAGGGCCTGCTGCTGTAATGCCCAGATGTAGAGGATATTTTGATTTCTTTGAAAAGAGCTTATAGGCCTCTATGGTGCTAAGCGCGTCCGATGCCTTTAATGATACTATTATATCGTAAAAACCCATTCTCTCCAATATCTTTATGTAATCCAATACCGGATTCACTATATCATCCACTCTCAGCCCTTCACCCTTCGCCTTATTTCTGATTGACCCGGAATTCGCCCCCACTCTTATGGGAATCTTTTTCTTTTTTGCCAACCCCACAACTTCTTTTATTTCGTTTTCTTTATAAATATTCCCGGGATTAAGCCTTATCTTATCTGCCCCGTTTTCAATGGCGCACAAGGCCAGCCTGTAATCAAAATGTATATCTGCCACTAGCGGCAGGTTTACTTTCCGCTTAATAGCCTTTATAGCGCTCGCAGCCTCAAAATCTTTTATAGCAACTCTCACGATTTCGCATCCTGCTTTTTCCAGCTCTTTAATCTGTCTTACTGTAGCCGGGACATCCCTAGTGTCAGTTTTTGTCATCGACTGGATACTAACAGGAAAGCCACCGCCTATTTTAATCCCGCCCACCTTGATCTGTCTTGTCATTATCTTTTCCATAAATGCGCTATTTTTTCAAAAATCCCAAACCTCATAAAATCATTATAAAATACAAACAGCATCAAAACTATTAAAAGCGACATGCCGACTTGAGTTATGTTTTCCTGCATCTTTATAGAAACAGGTTTTCTCCTGATCTTTTCTATCGCAAGAAATAAGATATGGCCTCCGTCCAGTACGGGCACAGGCAAAAGATTAAAAATAGCCAGAGACGCGCTCAGTACTCCCATTAACTGCAATAGATAAACCAATCCGAGCTTGGCTGCCTGGCCTGTTATATAAAATATGCCTATAGGGCCTGTTATAGACTCCTTTATAGGTATAGAGCCTGTAACGCTTGCCCATAAAGCCCTGCATGTTATATAAGTAAGCGTCCATAATCTTTCAGCACCCATATAAATAGACTTAAAAAATCCATATTTTACAAATACTACATCTCCGGACGGGACAATGCCTATTATAGAAATATTTTTTCTTGAGCCGAAAATAGTATCCATCTCCTGGGATTTTGGCATAACAATAACAGAAACCTTTTGCCCGCCTCTTTCTACAACAAGTTTCATCTCCTGATTCTTGCTAGTATGGACAATCTTTGTAACATCATCCCAATAAATAACACCCTTGCCGTTTATATTCAGAATCTTATCGCCTGCTTTTAAACCTGATGATTCAGCCGGATAGCCCGGCATGACCTTGCCTATCACTGAAGTCAATGTGGGACTGCCTGTCATGAATACGAATGAAAAAATCACAAATGCCAGTATGTAATTTAATAACGGGCCTGCGAATATTATCCGCATCCTCTCTCCGACTGTCCTGGAAAGATATTCCCATTTTTCTCCCTTTAAACCCTCAGCCCCTGTTTCTCCGGATAATTTTACATAACCCCCGAGAGGTACTATTGAAACGGAATATCTGGTTTCTTGCCTTGTTATGCCGAATATCTCAGGCCCAAACCCTATAGAAAATTTTTCAACCCGCACCCCCATCTTTTTGGCAACAATAAAATGCCCGAACTCATGCGCTACGACTAAAATACTCAAAACAACTATAAAAGAAATCAGCGACAGCATCTAAGCATCTCCTTGGTTTTTATCCTTGCCCATTTATCAGCTTCAAGTATATCCAAAAGCCCGGGATCTTTAACGCCTTTATGTAACCTTAAAACCCTGCCAATTACCTTTGGTATATCTACAAATCTTATGCGGCCTTCTACGAATTCCTTAACAGCTGTTTCATTTGAGGCATTCAGCACAGAAGGAAAGGTGCCTCCTTTTTTTCCAGCGTCATATGCCAGGCCCATACACGGAAATCTTTCAAAATCCGGCTTATAAAAAGTTAGGCTTTTTATTTTGGAAAAATCAGGGCTTTTAATCCCGGAAGCAGATCTTTCAGGATAAGTAAGCGCATATTGAATGGGAAGTCTCATATCACACGCGCCCATCTGAGCAAGTACTGCGCCATCAGTGAACTCAACCATTGAATGAACCACTGCTTCAGGATGTATCAAGATCTCTATATTTTTTATCTCCGTATTAAAAAGCCAGGCCGCTTCGATCACTTCCAGGCCTTTATTCATCATAGTGGCAGAATCCACTGATATCTTTTTACCCATTTTCCACCTAGGATGATTAATCGCCTGTTTAACGGTAATATCCTTAAATCCTGATTTTTTTACCTTTAATAAAGGACCGCCTGAACCTGTGAGAAAAATCTTTTTTAAATCTTTCCTGTTATTGCTTCCGATGCATTGAAATATCGCGCTATGCTCGCTATCTACAGGCATTATTTTTACATTATTTTTTGCAGCCTTATCCATTATAAGGCTGCCTGCCATAACCAGCGCTTCTTTATTCGCAAGCGCCATTTTTTTGACTCTATCTAATACTGTAAGTATGGGCAAAAGCGCGGATGATCCTGCTATGCCCACAAGGACAGTATCTATCTTCAAATTTTCCAGCATCTCTAGTAACCCGGATTCCCCCTCATATACCCTTATGCCCCCCCATCTTCCCTTATCCCTCCTCATTTCACCTACACAAACAGCTTCAGGCTTGTAAATTTTTGCCTGTTTGCGCAATAATTCAACATTTGTATTTGCAGATAAGGCGCATATCTTAAATCTATCTGGAAATTTTGCAATTACATCCAAACCGCTGGTGCCTATTGATCCTGTCGAACCCAAAACCGCAATATTTTCCATAATATTTACCTGAGGATAGTAAGGCAGATATAAAAAATAGGCGCTGTAAAAAGTATGCTGTCAATAACATCCAGCATCCCGCCAAGGCCAGGTAGAGAAGCCCCGGAATCTTTTGCCTCATAATCTCTTTTTATAAGGCTCTCAGCCAGGTCTCCAAGCTGCGCGAATATGCCTATAAGAATACCGCTTGTAAGTACAAAACCAAAACTCATCCATGAAAAATAATACCTGCTCAAGATAGCGCTGATAATACTGAATATAAAACCTCCCACAGCGCCTTCGACTGATTTATTAGGGCTTATTCTGGGTATCAGCTTATGCTTTCCTAAACGAGACCCGACTAAATACGCGCCCATATCTCCTGATTTTGTGACGAAAAGCAGGTATGCCACTAATTTATGCCCATCTTCCAGAAATCTTATTTTCACAAGAAATGTAAAAAACCATCCTATATAAAAAACCGCAAACAAAGTAACGGCTATCAGCGACACTGAATTCTGATTTTCCTTCCTCATAAATTGAATAATAAAAAGCGCTATCAATATAATGATAAAAAACACCGCCTCCCATATGCCGCCTGTAGGCCTGTAAAAATATGTTATATACGGCAACAATATCCCGGATAAAACACCTACATAGGCAAAGCTTAAAGGCAATGCTTTTTTTGCGCTCAGTTTGAAAAACTCGCAGAGCCCAAGCCCTACAAATAAAGACGCTACTGCCCCAAACGTCCAGACAGGCAGGACGAATATACTGAGAATGGTGATTATAATTAAAATAATTGAGGTAACGGTACGTTTTATCATATATTTAGGTTACGTCTATCGGTACGGTTACGATACCTGTTTCGGCAACTTACTATGGGAGCCCGACTCCCATAATACACTATGGGAGTCGGGCTCCCATAGTGTATTAACGTCACCGCGCACCAAATCTTCTATCTCTTCTATTATACTCCTCTATCGCATCTTTTAAATCTTCTTCTCCGAAATCAGGCCAGAGCGTTTCAGTCACATAAAGTTCAGAATACGATATCTGCCACAACAGGAAATTCGAAACCCTCATTTCCCCGCTTGTGCGTATTAAAAGGTCCGGGTCCGGCTGCCCTTTAGTATAAAGTTTCCCGGAAAACATTTTTTCATCTATGTCTTTCGGATCAATCTTCCCGCTCTTTGCATCTTGTGCCAGAATCCTTGCTGCGTTTAATATCTCCTGCCTTCCTCCATAGCTCAAAGCTATATTAACTGTGAGATTGGAATATTGCGCCGTATCTCTTTCAATGGTTTCTATCTTAACTAACAAGTCTTTCTGTATCCTATCCCTCTCCCCTATTACGCAGAATCTTATTTTTTTATCATGGAATAATTCGAATTCTTTGTCTATAAAATCTTCCAGCAGCTTGAACAACACCTTCACTTCATGGTCAGGCCTTTTCCAGTTCTCTGTCGAAAATGCATAAAGCGTAAGATATCCGACACCTGCCTTAAGGCATGCATTTACAGTCTTTTTGACAGTCTCTGCGCCCTGCCTGTGGCCCATAACCTTGGGCAGGCCTTTTTTCTCAGCCCATCTCCCGTTGCCGTCCATTATTATAGCAATATGCTTAGGTATATTCATTTTTTAAAAGAAAAACGCGAATTCGCATTTAATCCAAACACGATTCGCGCCCTTCTTTGATTCCATAGAAAACTTGCAGTTATTGTTTTGCCGGCGTTGTTGCGGTGATTGCCTGCTGCGCATTTGTTGTAATTTTAGAAACTGCACTAGAAACCGCTGATTCCAATTTTAATTCTAATTCCGCTTTTAGCATTTTTAAATTATCTATTTCTGCCATAGCTGTGTTGAGAGAACTTTGCAGATTGCTGGCAAGAGTTCCCTGATTTGCAGACTGCGCAGTCGCATTGTTTAATTGCATCTTTAAATCATTTACTTTGGAATTAAGCCCTGCTATCTGGTCATTGAGCTGCATTGTTCTGGTTTTTTCAGTACCTAATTGCGAGTTCAAACTTGCGGAATAACCCATAAAAATAATACACAGAACCGCTAAAACCGCAATAACCACCATAAAATTCGTCTTTGCCTTATCCATTTTTACCGTGCCCTCCCTTTTTTATTTTTTATACTTCTTGATCTGTCTTTCTATCTGCTGTTTTCTCTGGGTAATCTTATCCATATCTGCCTGGATCTTTTCCATATTCTTCGGCAGGATCACTATTTCTACGCGCCTGTTCTGTTTTTTGCCGGCTGCGGTATCATTTGAAGCCACAGGCCTGTATTCCCCGTAACCTATAGCAGCTACCCTTTTGGGGCTTATGCCTTTTTTATCCACAAGGTAATGAAGAACACTCGTAGCCCTCGAGGTAGAAAGTTCCCAGTTGGATTTCCATCCTGAACGTTTTATAGGCTCGTTATCTGTATGGCCTTCTATGCCTATGTTTCTGTCTTCCACGTTCTGCTCTAGCACCCCTGCTACTTTATCAAGCGAGGAAAACGCTTCTGATTTTATTTCTGCCTTGCCTGAATCGAAAAGAACCTCTGTTAGAAATATAATCGCGAGGCCCTTCTCTGCCATCTCAAGCCGCACAGATTCATCGCCTATTTCCTGCTTTAATTTTTCTTCTAGAAGAAGCTTTGCCTTTTCCAGATTAGACAGTTCGGCCTCTTTCTCCTCCTGTAATTGGCTGAGCCTTGCGTTTAAGTCATCTATCTCGCTTCCCAGAGAACTTATTTTGTCCACATCGCTCTTATGCCTGGTCTGAAATGTAATAGAGCACCCGGAAACGGCAAGAGAAATAACCGTTAAAAATAAAACAAAAAATAAT
>JAHJGB010000172.1 GCA_018824725.1 Candidatus Omnitrophota bacterium | reverse complement strand
TTAAGAGACATTTTAAGGCCAGGCAAGGTGCTGCCCTCTTGTTGATTATATCCCTGTTCAGCAGGCACATATTCATAGATACGACGGCCTAGTTCTTCTAAAATATCAACCCGTTGAGAAATGTTATAATAAGAAGATACATAAATTCTTTTTATCCCATGTTGCAGGGCATAATCTTCAAGCCCAACTAATAGAAGTTCTTCCCAATATCTGTATCGGTTTTGCTGTGATTTTGGCAAACTCTTAAAGATGGAACTCGCAATTTCAGTCGCAACTATGCTATCCCCTGCGCGATAAAATCTAATAAACGCAAAAGGTTTCGAAGAATCAAATCCCGACAAACCCCTCTCATCAAGCCTTCGTCTTGCATTATCATTTTTACCCAGAACCTCTTTGAAATGAATAATCTCATCCTCGCTTAAACGCAGAATCATATATTCAGCTTGAAGATCTATATGGTCCATGTAAATTCCCCAACTTGCCCATGGAATCTTCGATGCTGGAAATGGGTTAAGCGTGCATTCAAATGCTCGAATCCCCCTTATGCCTTCAAGCCTGTCTTTGATAGTGATAAGTTCTTCTTTTGTATATACACCATCATGACGGTATTTACTAAGCGCTAAAATCAGGTCTCCCCTGGAAGGATATCCTTTTTTTCCCATACCTATCAAATTTATTAACCTTATGTAGGTAAGAGGGCTTTTTGATGATACTGTATCATATTCTTTTACAACATCATCCAAAAAATAGTAAACCTGTTGAGAATTCGGGACAGCCGTGAATTTAACCTTGCGTTCATATAAAGGTTCTCGTTTGCGCGCCAAAACAGCTTCAAAAATCAAGACAACTAAATAAGGCAGCATGATTAACGGCGCAAATATTGCCTGGATTGTATTGGCAATAAATTCTTCTGTATCCATGTCTAGTTTACGCCCAAGTATATGGATTATCTTGTGGGTTAATTCGTGAGGGAATGCCGGGATCTTGTACAGAATACCTGCGTCAGGATGGAAATTTATTCTTCCGTTAAAAAACCATGCTATTTTATTATTTTCCGGCCCTGCCCTTATAGGCATGGATTTTAATTCAGCTTCTTTTCTGGCTAAAATATCTGCCTGAATCTTTAATATCCAGGACACAAGCATGAAGAAAAGCCCTGCGGGAATTAAGATTATGCTCAGATACAGCCATTTATTTTTAGAATATGCGCGGTATTTTCTAGATGCCTTCAGGGTGGTAATGCTAGTTATATTCTTAGCCGGATCAGACAATCCCTGCTTATCAATCTCTGAAGTGTATAGCCTGGCCACTTCTTCTTTAAAGAAACTTACGGCTTTATTCAGCCTTTCATCTTTAACGCCATTTACAAAATCCATTGTCAATTTTAAATATTCTCTTACCTCTCTTGCCGTTCTTTTGTATCTGGGGGTCATGATATTGTGCAGCCTGTCAGCCATTTTAATCATATGAAGATACGGTTTCCCATCGCTTAACAGCCTGGCCTGATAATCCTCGTCTGACTCGCCCTCTTTTTTCGTAAGGGCCTCTATGCTTTCTAATATAATATCTATAATTCCTGAATTAATCCCGGCTTTTTCAAATCTATTCCTTATAATAGCCCTGACATCTTCCCGGCCTTTATAATCTTCTATGGCATCATGCAGCATTGCGATTGCCAGCATTATTTCGTCGGAATTATTTCTGATTTCTTCTGAACCTTCTATTTTAAACATGCCTATCAAATCAAAATTAGTTATCAATATCTTTATAGCCGCAAAGAGATGAATGATATAAGGCCTGCCATTTGCCCTTTTCTGCTTTCCGTGGATTTCTTTGGCCAAAAGATACGCTGCGTCCAATATCTTTAATTCCTTTGTGTATTCTTTCATCTTATATCTTACAGTTTCTTTTAATTCGTTTTCAAAATAGCTGTCCAGCCATTTTTCATCAATGGTTGAATCCGATTTTTTATAAACCCTTGCCCTGCCGGCCAACGGCCTGTCTCCAAGAAAGCCGTAAGCCATAACCGCCGGAATTCCAAGAGGAGCGTATATTGTCTCGTCGTCTGGAAACCATTTTTCCGCTGTTGTAACCAGATACCCTCCTTCCATAAGATTGTTTATTATGGCCCCTGCAATAAGATTGCTTTTAAGCAGTTCGTCCGATCCCTGCTGGTATTCAAGCCTGTATTCCACAAAATTATAAAGTATAAAATGACAGCCGGGTTTCAATACCAGCTTGTAAGACCTTTTGCTTATCGTCCTGATTGTCTTTCTGATTTGCGGTTTAACTCTCAGCCTACCGTCATCTGTAAAGTCAAAATGCCTTTTTACCCTCAGCTTATCATTTTTAGTCAACGGCCTTTCTCCTTTTATAAACCAATCTATGCCGTAAAATCCTTTTTCTCCCTGCTTAAGCCCTGGATTATTTCTGTGATTAACCACTATCTCTATGTTTTTTGGCCCTATGCCGGATTCTATTAAAAGCATTGCCGCCTGATGCGCGCCGAAGAATTTAGCTCCATCTCTGTAGAATGACACTCCGCCCGGAGTCTGGCCTCTTATCTTACCGCCTTTTGCAATATCCTGGCTAAAATCCTTATGCAGATTAGGAATAACTAAATTATTAAACTGATAGTAAATCCCGTCTTCTTCATCAAAAAAATAAG
>JAHJGB010000001.1 GCA_018824725.1 Candidatus Omnitrophota bacterium | reverse complement strand
CTTTAAACTCGACAAACCCGAAGGCGCCTTTTACGCTTTTCCCGATATTTCAGATTTAAAGGTCCATAATGGCTTCGCGCTGACAGAACTTCTGATGGAAAAAGCCCAACTCCCGTTTAAAACCTTTTTTCGCATTTTACGCTCAGGACCCGGAAGATGAACATCTATAGCGTAAAAAACTTTTGGGAAAAAATACTTAGGGATTTCATCTTTATTCAAACCGTCATCAATGCACAAGTATAGCTGATATTCCCCTGTGATATTCTGAATTTCATGTGATTGAAAATGATCTACATTGTGACCGAGCGCCCTTAATGCTTTCTCATAATATATCCCTATCGTATCAGGTCTTAATGTGTCGAAAATAACAGCTATATTCATACTGTGCCCAAAAACTTTTTATAGTCGAGCTTATTCATATTCAAATCGAACACCGTAAAATGCCCCTTTTCTTCCCTTAACCTCGCCAGTCTGATATTCTTAGATATTCCTTTTAGCTTTGACAACATTTTTTCTGTTTTCTCTTTTGTAAGAAAGACAAACAATATCTTAGAAAAAAATGAATAGCGTATTATATATTGAAATAATATCACTGAAAATAACCTTTGGGGTATAAATATATTTTTTATTCCTCTGCGCTTAGTAATCATATTTATTACATCTTTGTCAGGTCTTCCTTTAATCAGGTTTATAACTTCTATAGATCTCTCCGAAATCTCTATAGCTAACTCTCTTGCCCCTTGCCATCCGGCCTCCGAAACAATCACTATCTTGCCAGTCATATGCCGTCCTATTTTTTCATATATCTTTCTTATATATAACAGATATGTATTATAAATTTAGATTTTATCAAAAACCCGTCATAAAAGCAACGAAAAACGGAAACGGCGTCGGCGTCTAATTTTCCTATTGACACTTATTATATTTTACATTATCCTAAACACAATATGTTAATTACTGTTATCATCCCCGCTTATAATGAAGAAAAAAGGCTTGTACCTACTTTAGAAGCCGTAAAAAGCTATTTCTCTAAAAGAGGGGCCGCTTATGAGGTTGTCTTGGTAGACGATGGTTCTACCGATAATACTGTAAAATTAATAGAAGACAAGCACCCGTGGGTAAACATCCTGAGTCTGGAGCAGAATTCAGGTAAAGGCACGGCCGTGCGACAAGGCATGTTGAAAGGAAAAGGTGACTACCTTCTGTTTATGGATGCTGACAGCTCAACCTCTATAGAAGAGTTTGAAAAATTTCTTCCCCAGATCCAGCTGAAAAAACATATCATTATGGGGACAAGAAAGATCAAGGGCTCCGAGATAATCGAACACCAGCCGTTCTGCCGGGAATTTTTCGGTAAAGGCTTTACATGGCTTTCCAATCTTATAACTCAAGCGCACGTTTCTGATTTTACATGTGGTTTTAAATGTTTCTCCCGAAAGGCCGCGAATGATATATTCCTAAAGGCCGTCATAAATGACTGGTCGTTTGACGCAGAGATATTATTCCTGGCAAAAAGATTGGGTTATGAAATAACGGAAGTCCCTGTCATATGGAAAAATGACAGGGCGTCAAAAGTAAGGCTCTTACATGACATAGTGGCTTCCCTGAAAGGACTTCTCCTGATCAGGCTCAACGCTCTTAAAGGACTCTATCGATAGAGCGACTTCTCAATAAAAGACTTCAATCCAAAAATAACTTTTTGCAAAAAACCTTCGATAAATAGAAAGAAGAACTGTTTTCTAAATCGAAACCTTGCCACAGGATGATATAGAAAAAATATTATTTTCAAATATAACCTTGTGAATTTATAGCTGACATTTTGATTCGCGAAATACGAAACAAAGCTCAGGGCCTCCAGCTTTTTTATTTGCCTGCTGTTTAACCAGCTGGGATATTTTTCAAGCCACCTGTCAAGCGTAAGATACCTCCATTCCTCCAGGGACTCAGGTTTTTTGAACCCGTACTCAAGGGCCAGCGTAAAAAATTCCGTCCCGAATACAGGCGCAAAGACAAAAAACAGCGCATAGGCATTCTTATTATACCCACATAATTTAATGGCAAAACCCACGCTGTCCCTGACCTCTTTTTCTGTCTCTGTAGGAAAACCTACCATAAAAGTATATTTGGCCTTTATGGGATAAGGCGACAGCTTCCTGTTTGCCTCTATGATAAGGTCCAGGCTCTCGTCTTTTTTTATGAACTTGTTTACCCGCGGATTCCCGGACTCAACCCCAATATCCAGATTATGGCAGCCGCTTTCAAAAACAAGGCGGATATCTTTTTCGGTCAATTTACAAATCGCGTCTGCCCTTATCCCCAAGGTCCCCCATTGGATCTTCCTTTCCATGGAAGCCAGCTGGGAAACGAGGTCCTTGAACCTGGACAGGCTGCCTGCCAAGTTATCGTCTTGAAAATATATATTGGAAACATTATACCTTTCCTGCAGAAACCTTACATTATTCATGACCCTTTTTACTGAAAACGCCCTCCACGTGGGGCTCGCAACAGGAGACGCGCAGAACTTACACCTGTAAGGGCAGCCTCTGCTCGTAAAAACAGTGGCGGACCTGCCTTTACCTATCTCAAAAGTGCTGTATTTATCCATTGAAAGCAGTTCGTAAGGCGGCATCGGTAAAATATCCAGATCTTTTATTGGCTCTCTTTTTCCTGTATATACCACGCTGCCGGATTCTTTAAAATATATGCCTTTTACATTATGCAGGCTCTTTTTTTCGTATAAATTTTCCGCTATCTCGTAAAGCGTAAAATCGCCTTCGCCCTGACAGACTATATCAATAAACGGGCACATAACAGATTGTTCCGGTAAAAGCGTGGCGTGGATTCCGCCCAGGACCGTAGGCAGAGAAGAAATCCCTTTGATAAACCCAAGGATATCAAGCATATGGCCTATCTGCTCTCCTGTCATGGAAGTTATTCCTACCAGGACAGGCTCTCTGGCAAGAAATCTAGCCAGGGTGGTTTTCCATTTTCTATCCAGGCGCTGGTCCAGAAGATCCACCTCATACCCTTTTGCCCTAGGCACAGCTGCCACAGCCAAGAGGGATTCAGGAAAACGCATTGACATCGCGTCCCATGAACCTGTTCTGGGCTGAATCAATAGTATTCTTTTTTTCATATATCCGCCTGCTTCTCAGCCATAATCAGGAGAAAAGGCAAAAACCTTTTCAGGACAGGAATCTTTTCCAGCAGCCTTTCGAATTTCAGGACAGAGCCAAAACGATTGATTATCTGCGGCGGGAAAAATCCGAAATTCTTAAAACCAACATCCTTATAGCAAGCCGAGGATAACGCCTCTTTAAGAAGTTTCCGCGATAATTTGAACGTGCCTATCTCCGAACGAAGATCCATATCCTTCTGGAAAACATATTGGAAAAAAAATAGTGGATTCAGCCTGTTCGGCTCCAGGAAACATATCCTACCCCCGGGCTTAAGCAGTTTCCGGAATTCCGAGAAATACGCCTTCAAGTTATCCGTATCCAGATGATGCAGCATGAAAAAACCTATTATAACGTCGTAATGATCCCCTGCGTTGCTTGACATGTCTTCTACAGGCATGCAATGCGCTTTTAATTTATCCGCAGGGATGCCCGCTTTCTTTGAATCCTCCTGCAGCCGCTTAAGCTGCACTTTTGAAAGATCCACGCAAGTGACTTTAAACCCTGCCTTTAGCAAATGAATTGTAAATCTTCCAGCGCCTGAACCTATTTCAAGTATATTGCCGTTCTGGTTGATATGAGCAAAATTAAACAGATAACCCGTTAGATTTTTAGCATACAGGTCTTCGGCCCGGTATCTTAAATAAACGTGTTCTTTCTCGGCAGAATAATACTCTTTCTGCAAATCCTTCCTGGTAACCATATCCCCTTCCGTCCGCATCTATACGCCAATTATTTTAATTGCTTTCGAATAGACTTTTAATCTATAATATACTACATGAAAAATAAATACTCAACCTATATCTTGCTCTCGCTATTACTGTTAGCGAGCTTCTTTTTGATTTTTAAAAACCTATCCAATAATTATCTCTGGCAGGACGAAG
>JAHJGB010000171.1 GCA_018824725.1 Candidatus Omnitrophota bacterium | reverse complement strand
CTACTATCTGAACCCCCATGCTTGCCCATGGAATCTCAGCCGGATCTTTATAGGTCATTATTTTTATCTCTTTTCCGTTTACAACAATGGCATTTTCTTTGGCCTCTATATTTACCTTCAGCTCTCCAAACGTAGAATCGTATTTCAAGAGATGCGCCAGCGTAGCCGGTGGCGTAGGTAAATCATTGACTGCGACAAAATCAATGTTCCTATTTTCAATTGCTGCCCTAAAAACGTTCCTCCCTATTCTTCCAAAACCATTGATGCCAACCTTTACTCCCATTTTATTGCCTCCTTAATTTGAAGTATGTTTTATTTTGCTGCGCAGGCTTCTCTCAAGCACTTAGCGGTTATTTCAGGCGAGGTGGGATTTATATAGAGCCCTGAACCCCATTCAAAACCAGCCACATCTGTCAATTTCGGCATTAGCTCCAGATGCCAGTGAAACTCTTCATAGATCCCGTCCCTGATAGGGGCAGTATGAATTATAAAATTATACGCCGGGTCATTAAGCCTTAATTTTAGCCTCATAAGAATCTCTTTCAGCGCACCCGCCATATCATAAATCGTAGAATCATCTATTGATTTAAATTCAGGGCTGTGCGCTTTCGGCAATAACCACATCTCAAACGGAAAACGGGACACAAAAGGGCAAAATGCTATAAAATGCTTATTCTCAAAAATTATTCTCTCTTTCTCCTGCTGTTCCTGAGCTATCATATCGCAGAAAACACACCTCTCTTTGTACTTAAAATAATTCTGAGCGCCCTTCAGTTCTTCCTTGACCCTTTTTGGAACAATAGGCAATGCTATAAGCTGGGTATGCGAATGCTCCAGGGACGCGCCTGCAGTTTCTCCGTGATTCTTAAAGAGCAGGATATAACTGAATCTTGTGTCATTTTCCAGGTCTATGCTCCTTGATTTATATTTCGATATCACTTTAGCCATTTCATCCTGGGTTAGGTCAGCCAGGTCTTTATCGTGGTCTCTGTTTTCAACTATAACTTCATGAGCTCCTATGCCGTTTGACATATCAAACATGCCTATGCCCCGCTTGTCTATATCGCCTTCTATCTTTAAAGCAGGAAATTTATTTGATACTACCCTCACTGTCCATCCTGGCGTATCAGGCCTTGTTTTAATATCTCTTACGGCCTCTATTTCCGGCGGAGTCATTTTTTCGTTTCCCGGGCAAAAAGGGCATGTCCCGCCTTTTTTAGTCTGCGGTTTCATGTCAAACTCGTCATATTTTTTCGGGTTTAAAATAGCCACCTCCACCCATCTTCCTGTTATCGGATCTCTGCGCAATTGACCCATTATAAAGTTACCTCTCGTAAATATTTAGCTGCTTCTTCAGGAGGAGTTGGGTTTATATAAAATCCAGACCCCCACTCAAAACCAGCCACCTGGGTAATTCTCAGCATAACTTCTATATGCCAGTGATAATCTTCCTCGATTGTATGCCAGTAACCCGGCCTTTTTGACCGCCTGAAAGGAGCTGTGTGCAGCATGTAATTATACGGCGGATCATTCAATGCCTTTGAAAGTTTTGCAAATACGGTCTTTAAAACATTCGCAAGATCTTTTATTTCATCAGTCTGCATGTTCATAAAATCCGCTCTATGGACCTTGGGCATTATCCATATCTCAAAAGGAAACCTTGAGGCAAAAGGTGCGATCGCCACCATGGTTTTCGTATCCATTATGACCCTTGCGCCTGTTTCTATTTCCTGGCGTATAATATCGCAGAAAACACACCTTTCTTTATACTCAAAATAAAACCTTGAACCCCTGAGCTCTTCCTTGACTCTTGTAGGGGTAACCGGCGTCGCAATCAGCTGGCTCCTCAAGTGTTTTGTTTTCTTGCTGCCGCCTGCTTTTAATCCGTGATTTTTAAATAAAAGGCAGTATTTAAAACGAATGTCTTTTTCAAGTTCGCTGATGCGGTAAATAGACGTATTAATCACATCTTGTATTTCAGGCTCTGATAATTGATAAATGTCGGTAAGATGTTTTGAAGATTCTACTATAACCTCATGCGCGCCTATGGGATTCATCACATCATACATCCCAACCCCGCGCCTATCCAAGTCTCCTTCTATTTTGAATTTCGGAGAAATACTCGGCACAACCCTGACATTCCACCCTGGCGTATCTTTTTTTGTGCCCGGCTTTCTTATCGCGAAAATCTCTGTTGGGGTTTTTTTCTCATGCCCCTCGCAGAAAGGGCATTCCATTTCAGGCTCGTCCGTATGTTTGATGTTAAAATCATTCGGCCTCTTAGCCCTCTCAGTGGATATTATAACCCATCTTCCTATTACTGGATCTTTTCTCAGCTCCGGCATAAACCCTCTTAAATGTTATGAAAATGTGAAGTTATTATACCATTAAATATCATCTACGCAAGGAAAAAAACTATGGGAGTCGGACTCCCATAGTAGTTCTCAACAATGTCGTTTTTCTAGTTGTTTTAAAACCGTGCCTGAAGAAATTTGCTTGTGGCCGGCTATAAATTCTTCGGCAGTCATTCTGCGCGAGCCTTCCAATTGAAGCTCTTGTATGCTTAAAACACCTTTTCCGGTTCTAACAAACATGCCTTTCTTATTAAATTCCACAATAGTGCCATGCTCACTTGGCAGGTGGACAGATTTTTCTATCTCAGGCCTTGCCTTACATATCTTAAGTATTTTCTTATCCAAATAAGTAAAACATCCTGGCCATGGCGCAAATGCCCTGATGTGGCAAGAAATTTCCTCAGCGCTCAGATTCCAATTAATACACCCGTCTTGTTTTTTAAGTTTAGGCGCATAACTTGCCTTTTTATTATCCTGTACAGTAAACTCTATTTTATTATCTTTAACTAATCTAACTGCTTCCAGCAAAAGCTCTGCGCCTTTTATTGAGAGTTTTTCAGACAATATAATTGCATCGTCTTGATCTGTTATAGGCAAAGTTCCTCTAATCGCGGTATCGCCTTCGTCCATCTTTTCATTCATGCGCATAATAGTCACGCCTGTCTCTTTTTCTCCTTTCGCTATCGCCCAGTTTATAGGAGCTGCGCCTCTGTATTTCGGCAAAAGCGAGGCGTGGATATTCAGGCAATATAATTTCGGCAGGCTTAATACTGCTTTCGAAAGTATCTGGCCAAAGCTTACTACTATAAATAAATCTGCATTAAACTTTTTCAGAACCTCTATAGATTCTTTAGTGTTAATTTTCTGAGGCTGGAATACTTTAATCCCAAGCCCTTCGGCTTTTAATTTTACCGCCGTGGGTGCTACCTTGAGAGACCTGCCCTTTTGCCTGTCTGGCTGTGTAACCGCAAGAACAATATTCTCGTTCTTAGCAAGTTCCTCTAATATCGATACAGCAAAATTTGAGCTCCCAAAAAAAATGATTTTCATATTAAAATTTCATGCAGACTTTTGCGCCTAGCTGCTTGATGATTTTTTTGCGTTTTAAGAATCCTATTTTATCTATAAAAACTATCCCGTCCAGGTGGTCTATCTCGTGCTGTATTATCCTGGCCAGGATCCCGTCTGTATTTATTTTTAGCTCATCCCCGTCAAGATTAAGCGCCTCTACTGTAATGAATTCCGGCCTCATCACATCATTGGAAACCCCAGGCAGGCTCAAACAGCCTTCGCAGAACTTTGCCTTGCCTTTTTTCTGGGTTATCTTAGGATTGATCAGCGTCAAAGTAGCACCCTTATCGCCTTCAACGTCTTCCGCGACTATAATGCGCTTACTGACTCCCACCTGCGGGGCTGCCAGGCCGACTCCATTACTAGAGCGCATTGTCTCTATCATATCATAAGCGAGCCTGCGCTCATCATCGCCCACTCTTCCAACCTGCCTGGCCTTCTTCCGTAGGACAGGGTCTGGATATATCTTTATATCTAGTTTTGCCATAGAAATTATTTTAACATATATCTTATATCTTAATCTATAAGAAAATTTAATAATTAACTATACAAGATCTTTCGTCGCCCCGCTCTTCAAGATCAATAAAATCTGCCGAAGCAGATTTTATTGACAATCATATAAGATTATTGTAAACTTGATATGTTATGACCGAAAAGGAATTAAAAGAATTTTACAATAAAGGCCTTCTGGCGTTTGAAAAGCAGAATTACGATTATGCAATCGAGATCTTTTCACAGATAATATCAGTCCAATACGACCATCTGGAAGCCAGGCACTACCTGCATCTTTCGCTCCAAAAAAAGACGGAAGGATCCAAACCTTCCCTCGCCAGCTCCGTAAATAAACTTTTTCTTTCAATGCAGGCCAATGCTGCGCTGAAAAAAGGCGATGTGCCAGGCTGCCTTGAGATACTCGAAAAGATAATAGCGTCTAACCCCAGCGATTCCGAAACATTAAAAAACATAGCTGATATATTTTATAAAAAAGGTATGGAACTGCATGCAATAAATAACCTGGAAGAGGCAAAGCTGGCTAATCCAAAAGATATAAACGCGCTTAAAAAACTCGGCGAGCTATATGTCAAAAGAGAAGATTACCGCAATGCCAAATCAGCTTATGAATCAGCTCTTAAAATAAACCCCAACGATACAGAAGTCCTTAAATCCCTTAAAAACCTAGACGCCCTGGGAACCATGAAACTGGAATTTGGAAGCGAAAAAAACAAAGGTTTTACTCTAGTAGAAGTTCTCATAGTGGTTATAATCATAGGCATATTAGCTTCTATAGGCATACCCCAATTCGCAGCTTCCATTGAGAAGGCAAAAGGCGGAGAAGCAAGGGCAGGCCTTGGCCATATCCAAACAGGAGAAAAGATTTATTATGCAGAGAGAGAATACTACACAACCAACTTATCAGATCTTGATATAAACCTGACTCAGAAATACTGGTCGTTTGTTATAACTACCCCCACATCCGACAGCTTCACGGCTACTACTACCAGATTAGGCGGAACTCACAGCGGTCAAACCATAATCATGGATGAAAGAAGCAATATGAGCGGGAACTGGGAATATCTCTAACACGGATCCACATCGACTGTTATTATAACACCGGAGCTTTTATTTTTATCAAGCGCCTTTTTTAAAGTAGGTATAATATTCTCTATAGTTTCTGACCTTAAAAATATATTCCACCTGTACATGCCTTTCATTTTAGAAATCGGGGCGGGCGCAGGACCTAGGATATCTATATTTTTAGATTTTATTTCTTTTTCAAGGCTGGCCTTCAGATTATCGCTTACCTTAAATACCCTTTCTTCTTTCCTTCCTCTGAGAGTCAGGCTAACCATATGGCAGAACGGCGGAAGATATAATTCTTTGCGCAGCGATATCTCTTTGTCGTAAAACGTATTATAATCATGCGTCTTTGCAGCCTGTATCGAATAATGCTGAGGCGTATAGCTTTGTATTATCACCCTGCCTCCCAGGTCGCTCCTTCCCGCCCGGCCCGCAACCTGGGTCAATAAATTAAATGTGCGCTCAGCAGACCTGAAATCAGGCAGGTTCAAGGCTGTGTCAGCCGATATGACCCCTACAAGAGTAACCTTTGGAAAATCCAGGCCCTTGGCTATCATCTGCGTCCCTATAATAATGTCTATATGTCCGTCTTTGAATTTTGAAAGCACTTTATCGTGACTGCCCCTCTTATGGGTAGAATCCGTATCCATGCGCGCTATGGTGGCTTGAGGGAAAAATCTATTAAGCTCGCTTTCAACTTTTTCAGTGCCCAGACCCCAGTATTTCAGATAAGCCGCGTTGCACTCAGGGCATATCTCAGGCGGTTCCATATTGAAATTACAATGATGGCATACTAATTTTTTCTTATCAAAATGATACGTAAGGCTTACGCTGCAGCGCTTGCATTTAATGACATAACCGCATTTCCTGCAATTTATAAATGTCGAGAATCCGCGCCTGTTTAGAAAAAGTATGACTTGTTTTCTCTCACTAATATCCTTTTCTATCCACTCCCTGAGCTTCTGCGAAAATATAGGCACTTTTTTAGCCCTGGTCATTTCTTCGCGCATATCCACTATATCAACCGCAGGTAAAAGCCTGGAATCTATCCTTTCAGAAAGTTCTATAAGAGTAAATTGTCCGTTTTTAGCCGCATAAAAAGATTCCAATGACGGAGTGGCGCTTCCGAGTATTACGATAGCCTTTGAGATCTCAGCCCTTTTTATTGCCGCGTCTCTGGCATTGTATCTCGGAGCGTCTTCCTGTTTATAGGACGTCTCGTGTTCCTCATCCACAACTACCAGCCCCAGATTTTTAACAGGCGCAAATACAGCTGAGCGAGCGCCTATGACTATCTGAGCCTCTCCGGAATTTATCCTATGCCATTCAGAAGCGCGCTTGGAACCGAGCAGCTTGGAATGCAGCACTGCTATTTTATCTCCGAATCTTGATTTAAAACGAGCCACGATTTGCGGAGTAAGTGAAATCTCAGGCACAAGTATTATGCTGGAAAGCCCGAGCTTTAACGCATGGGCGATTGATTGGAGATAAACCTCTGTCTTTCCGCTCCCTGTTACCCCGTGCAGAAGAAAAACCCTATGGCTCCTGGCATCCATTGAGCCCATTATAGAATCAAGCGCCTCTTGCTGCTCCCGATTAGGCGTAAGATGCGTATCGGAACCGTCTATAAATTCAAATTCCGGAATCTGGTCTTCTTGTTTTTCTTTTCTATGCCTTTTTCCGGAAATGCTTTTTTTAAGCACGCCGGGCACAGCAGCTGAAATCGCCTCTCCCCAGGAAGAATAATAATAATTTGAGATCCATTTTGTAAGTTCTAATATATCCGGAACCAGGCATAGTTTTTTATCTACAAGGTTATTGATCGGCTTGATCTTTTCTATGTCGCATTTATAAGAAAGCCCCACCACATAACCTATGACTACCTTATTCCCGAAAGACACCTCTACGACGCTTCCTGTTTTAACGTCCTCTTTAAGGGATCCCGGAATAGAATACGTAAAAGGCCCTTCTATGGGCCTGTTAATAACTATATTGGCAAATTTATAACTATCCATATAGGCTTAGGAAGTCCGACTCCCTACGGGAGTCGGACTTCCATCATTCTCCCGCAGGGAGTCCGACTCTCATCACTTATGATGGGAGTCGGACTTCCATCACTTCCATCATTATTTTTTTCATGTCTTCCCAGACAAGCTTCTTATCCCTGGGATTACGCAGAAGATACGCAGGATGATATGTGGGCATGAACTTTATACCTCTGTATTCATGCCAGCTGCCTCTTAATTTGCTTATAGGAGTTTCTATATTTAGAAGGGTCTGGCTTGCAAATTTTCCAAGCCCGCATATTACCTTGGGCCTTATCATCTCTATCTGGCTGTAAAGATAATCTATGCACGCGGAAATTTCTTCAGGCAAAGGGTTTCTATTCTGCGGGGGCCTGCATTTTAAAATATTGCAGATATAGACATCCTCTCTTTTAATACCCATCGCCTCTATTATTTTCGTGAGAAGCATGCCTGCCTCTCCCACAAAAGGCATTCCCTGGATATCTTCTTCATGGCCAGGCGCCTCTCCTACAAACATAAGTTTTGCATTAATATTGCCTGATCCGAATACGCTCTTTGTCCGCATCTTTCCCAGAGGGCATTTTTGACAGCCGGATACTTCGTTTTTAACCAAAGACATCCTGATGTCTTTCGGCTTTGATGAAAAAAGATATTCGGATACACCGCTTTCCCTTTCCATCTCCAGATAGCCTCTTATAGATCTTAAAATATCATCTTTCATACATTCGCGGCCAGAAATCCACATCCTTCAGTATGCAGGCAAGCAATGGCCGCTCAGTATCAATTTCAAACAAACTACAGAAATTGATTTTCACGGCCTAGGATGGAACTTCTGATGAATCGATTTTAATCTATCCTTACTCACATGCGTGTAAATCTGTGTAGTGGAAATATCAGAATGCCCCAGCATTTCCTGCACTATCCTCAGGTCAGCGCCTCTTTCAAGTATATGCGTGGCAAAAGAATGCCTCAGGCTGTGGGGCGTAATCTTTTTCTTGATCTTTGCCACTTTCGCATATCTTTTGATAATCTTCCAGAAAGTCTGGCGGGACATGGGCTTGCTTAGCCTGGTCAAAAATAAAAAATTTGAGATATTTTTCTTCAGGAACTGCGGCCTGGATTTTTCCAGATAACGTTCGATGCTTTCTTTCGCTTTTTTGCCGAAAGGCACTATTCTTTCCTTTGAGCCCTTCCCAAAGCATTTAGCGAAACCAACCCCCATATTTATATCATCCATCTTAAGGTTCACCAGCTCTGAAACCCTCATGCCTGTGGCATACATAAGTTCCAAGCAGGCCTTGTCCCTCATTTCCATAGGATCCCTGACGTTCGGGGCATTCAATAAAACCTCAACCTCGCTGATACTTAAAGTAAACGGAAGCTTTTTCCATAATTTAGGCGATTCGATAATAGTCGCGGCGTCTTCCTTTATTATATTTTCCTTCAGAAGGAATTTGAAAAAACTTTTTATGCAGGCTAGTTCTCTTGAAATAGAGTTAGACCCCAGGCCTCTTTCTTTTTCCGCCATCATGAATGTATTGATCAATTGCCTGGAAACCTTGTCTATGGAATCAATTTTCCTGGATTTTAAAAAGTCAGCGAACCTGGAAAGGTCTCTTTTATAAGAGCTGAGCGTATTATTCGCCATGCCCCTTTCAACAGATATATAGCTTAAAAATTGTTCGATTAATTCATTCATAAATCATGTATAAGACACCGCGTAGGTGGGGTTTAAACCCTACCTACGCGGTGGAGGTAGCTAGATAACAAATGGATTATTTGTTTTTTCGTGCCCGATTGTTGAGCTCGGCCCGTGCCCGGGATAAATAACATAGTTATCCTTCAGCGTAAATAATTTTTCTTTTATAGAATCCATTATATCTTCTTCTGAACCGTACGCGAAATCTGTCCTGCCGATGCCCTCGCAAAAAAGCGTATCCCCTGTAAATATGGCGCCTTCGGCTTTAAGGCAGATAGACCCAGGAGTGTGGCCCGGGGTATGGATAACCTCAAGGCTGTATTTGCCTATATTCAAAATATCCCCGTCTTCCAGCAATCTGGATGCGGTTTTTGTTCTGAGAAGAAATCCGAATGCGCCTGACAGGTTCTTGGAAGGATCTATCAAAAAATCAGCGTCCAGCCGGTGTATCCATATAGAAATACCGAACTCCTTATTGGCGCCTATATGGTCTCCATGGCCGTGGGTATTGATAACGGCCTTCGGCTTCAGGCCGTCTTTATCTATAACGCTTTTAATTTCCCTGTAGTCTCCGCCCGGGTCTATTACAAAAATCTCTTTCGCGGCTTCATCTCCGAAAAGATAGCAGTTTGACTCCAGGGGGCCTACAACTATTCTCTTTATAAGCACTTGTCTATTTCCTTAATTCTAGAAAATCCTTCACTTTGGTATAGGAAAATCTTTTATCTATGAGCCGCTTTGTTTTTTCTAAAATCTGAGTAATTCTATATTTCCCGCTGCCCCTAAGGTCAATTTTCTTAACATCAGGACCCACAGATTTTATTTCTGTTATGAAAATCTCCAGCTCTTTATATTTTTCGTCATTAAGATACTTCTGCATCTCCAGCAAGTTCTGCATCAATTCATCATAGCACTCGGTCCTTTTTTTATAGCTATCGCCCATCCTGTCTATCAATTCGCCTTGCCACGATTTCCAGAATAAAAACCGTTTTTTATAAAGTTCATCTACTCTTCGTTCTTTCGCATAATCATACGTTGTGACAATAGGCAATTGTTTTACCTCTTCCTTTTTCTTGCGGGCAAATTTCCTTTGCAACCCGGCGCAACCTGCAATAAACACACACAATAAAATTATTACCGCATATCTCCAAAGCTTATTCATATATCTCTCCCTGCGCCTGCAATGAGCTTTTTAAATTCATGTTCGCTTATGATTTTTACGCCAAGCTGCTTTGCTTTTTCAGATTTAGAGCCGGGATCTTTGCCCGCTACTACATAATCCGTATTTTTGCTTACGCTTGAAGAGGCGTTGCCGCCTGATCTGCGTATAAGCTCTTCTATCTGGTGCCTTGAAAAATTTTCCAATGAGCCCGTCACAACAAACGTCTTGCCTTCTATATTGCCGGGGCTTGAACCGGCATCTTTTTCCTGCGTATTCACCCCGCTATGTTTTAATTTCTCTATAATCTTTTTATTCTCGCTTGTCCTGAAGAAATTAAATATGCTCTCAGCCATTACAGGGCCTATCTCGTCAATGCCTTGAAGCTCCTCAATATCTGCTTTTGCCAATCTATCAAGAGATTTGAATCTGGACGCAAGTATCCATGCGCTTCTCACTCCCACATGCCTTATGCCCAGGCCATACACCAGCCTGTTTAACGTATTGGATTTGCTCTTTTCTATGGCGCTGATAAGATTTGCAGCGGATTTATCAGCCATCCTATCCAGATTAGCCACATTTTCATGTTTTAATATATATATGTCTCCGTAATCTTTTATCATTTTATTATCCACTAATTGAGCCACTATAGCCTCACCCATTCCTTCTGTATCCATTGCCTCTCTTGACGCAAAATGCCTGATCCTTTCTTTTAACTGCGCTGGGCAGCTGATATTCTCGCATCTCAGCGCAACTTCGTTCTTAAGTCTTTTTACAACGCTCCCACATACAGGGCAAATTTTGGGCATAAAAAATTCTTTTTCAGAGCCGTTGCGTTTCTTTTTCACGACTTCAACCACCTGCGGGATGATCTCGCCCGCCTTTTCTACCAGCACGTGATCCCCTATTTTCACGCCTTTGCGGCCAATCTCATCCTGGTTATGAAGCGACGCCCGGCTCACGGTACTGCCGGCAAGCTCTATTGGTTTCAATACTGCCACAGGCGTAAGCGCACCCGTCCTCCCCACCTGGACTATTATATCTTCCAGGACAGTTTCTTTTCTTTCCGCGGGAAATTTATACGCTATCATCCATCTGGGGCTCTTTGACGTCTGGCCGAGCGCTTTCTGATGAGAAAAAGAATCAACCTTTATTACCATGCCGTCAATATCATATTCAAGGCCATGCCTTTTATCCTGCCACGCGTTGCAATATTCAATAACCTTTTCTATTGAGCCGCATTTTTTAATATGATGATTTACAGGAAATCCGCTGTTTTTTAAAAAATTAAGCGCATCAGACTGGGCCTTGAATTCGCCTCTTTCTATGTAGCCAATCCCGTATATCCACATATCCAGATGTCTTGCGGCAACCATTGAGTTGTCCAATAGTTTCAAAGAACCGGCTGCAGCATTCCTGGGATTCGCAAAAAGTTCCTCTCCAAGCTCTTCCTTTTCTTCGTTAATCCCGGCAAATACCTTGCTAGGCATATATACCTCGCCTCTTGCTTCAAATAATTCAGGCATACTAGCGCCTTTTTTAACGTCTAGTTTCAGCGGCAGGCTTTTTATTGTCTTTAAATTCACGGTAACGTCGTCGCCTTTAAAACCGTCTCCGCGAGTAGCGCCCTGAATGAATACGCCGTTTTCATAAAGAAGCGATATGCTTACCCCGTCTATTTTTAACTCAACCACATAATCTAGTTTTTCCACTTTTAAGTTTTTCCTGATCCGCTCGTCGAATTTCATTATCTCTTCCGGAGAATAGGTGTTATCCATACTGAGCATAGGGACTCTGTGTTCTACAGTTTTAAACTCCTTCAGCGCTTTCCCGCCGACTCTCTGAGTAGGAGAATCCGGGGATATAAATTCGGGATGAGACTCTTCCAATTTTTTAAGATCGTCCATAAGGCCATCGTATTCAGAATCAGAGATCTCAGGCTTATTATCTGCATAATATTTTTTATTATGGCGGGCTATCTGTTTTTTCAACTCTTCTATTTTTTTCTTTATATCTTTTTTCATCATCTTATATGGAACTATAATCAAATTTTATGCTAAAATCATTGAATTCTTTGGAAGGATTTTCCCACGCCACATCCATGTCCTTGATATAACGGCCTAATGGGCCTTTTGATATTTTATCCAGAAATTCTTTGAGATTCTTTTCTTCACTCTCGGCAACTATCTCTACCCTGCCGTCTTCTAAATTTTTAACCCAGCCATATATGCCGAGATTTTCTGCAATATTCTGAGCGGTATATCTAAACCCGATTCCCTGCACGCGGCCGGAATAAAATACATGCGCTCGTTTCATAACTTTTTAAGGTATTCTTCAAACTTACCCCAAAATGGGTCTATTTTCGGATGCTCTAATTTATATTTTCTATCTTTTTCTATAATATAAAGCCCTTGTTCCTTCCGGGTGACCTCTCCTGCGATACTGGCAGGTATAGATTTATCTTTCAGGGCTTTAACAACGTCCTTTGCCTTTTTCTTATTGACGGTTGCGAGCAATGTACCTTCGCTTATTGCCTTATACGGATCTATATCAAAACATTCGCAGGTCTTCTTAACCTCATCCTGTAAAACTATCTCGTCCAGATAGATATTCATGCCGACATTGCTATGCATTGCCATTTCATAAAGCCCGCCGAAAATACCGCATTCAGTAGCATCATGCATGGCTGTAACCCCGCCTACCTTCGCTGCAATCAATGCGTCTTTCACGGTAGACATCTGATAATAAACATCCTGGGCCTTTTTTACAAAACCTTTTCCGTATTTTTCTTCAAGGAATCCCGGAAAATACGCTGACATAAGGCCTGTTGTCTCAATAGCAGGGCCTTTTGAAATTACAATGGCGTCGCCCGGCTTGCATTTCGGAGCTATTAATTTTTTCTTATCTCCAATGCCTATGACAGTTGCCCCTCCAACCATCGGATAATTACACCCGGCATACCTAGCAGTATGTCCTGTAACCACCGCGATACCTAATTTCTTACATTCTCTGTGGACAGCATCCCACATCCTGGTAAGCTCATCTTCTGTCATTTCCAAAGGAAGGTTTAAATCTACGGCTAAATATTTAGGGGCTATGCCGCTCACGGCAACGTCGGAAGCAAGGATATGGATAGCAAACCACGCTGCTTTCTCTACGCCCAATTCTTTGGCGATATAAAACGGATCCGCTGATAAAACCATCACCTTGTTATTGCCTAGTTCAATAACCCCGAAATCCACTCCATGCTGCGGCCCTACAATAACAGATTTATCTTTTTTGCCCAATCTTGGATAAATGACTTTGTTGAAAAAATCAGGGTGTATTTTTCCTAATTCGGGTAATTTTTCCATTATGCATGCTCCGTTATTTTCTATTTTGGAATTATAGCTTTGGCTATCAATGCGGCGCTTACTATTTTTATCGCGTCGCCCGCTACAAAAGGCATGACGCCCGCATAAACCAGTTGGGTAATATTCAGGGATGAGCCTTTGAATAAAGAAAACCATATATTAAGCTGGATAATGCCTGGCAGATAAATCAAAATAAAATTTGCGAACATCATGATACCCAGCATCTGATAAAATCCTTTAGACCAGCTATAAGTATCAGTAACATGCCCTACAAAAAGCGCTGCTAAAACAAATCCTAATAGATATCCGCCTGTAGGCCCCATGATTACGGCATACCCTCCTGTAGCCCCGTTAAACCATGGGATACCGGCTATACCCAGGCTGACATAAATCACCTGGCTTATGCCGCCCCAGTATTTTCCAAGGACTATACCTGCCAAAAGCACAGCAAATGTCTGGCAAGTCACAGGTACCGGCGTCCACGGTAAAAATAATCTTACCTGCGCCAAAATCCCTGTCAATACAGCCATGCCCAGCGCCAAAATAATTTTATTCGCCAATGATACTTCCCTTATCCGTTTTAACGCTAAATTCATTGTCTGCATATTATTCCCCTTTCTCGCTAGAAACTATTTAAAAAATCCCTCTTTTTCCTCAAAAAACGAGCCAAATACAATATGGTCG
>JAHJGB010000022.1 GCA_018824725.1 Candidatus Omnitrophota bacterium | reverse complement strand
GTCCTGCTTGTAAAAAGCTTCTTATTGAGCGGTTAGGTTATACAGTTACGCAAAATTATATAACCGGCGGAAATTGCAAGTTCTGCAGCGCGAAAATCCCGGGCCGCTGGGACTAATAGAGGGGAACGTATGTTGAAAGATAAAATTACGCGTAAAGAGTTTTTTAAGATGACAGGGCTTGCGATATTTACGGTTTTTCTTCTGCCTGGCCTGAAAAAATTAAATTTATTGAGAAAGCCGTATAAAGAGGCGAAATATTATAAAAAACTGGCAGGGTAAGATATGAAAAAAATATTTATACTACTAATAGCTTTATTGCTTTGTTCATGCGCCAGGTCTTATTCCGAAGATATTAGAAAACCGGCTGTGGCAGGGGCGTTTTATCCTGCTGACAAAGCCGAGCTTACAAAACAAGTAGATGAATTTTTAGCCAATGCCAAAAAAATAGATAAAGGAAGGCTTCTGGCAATAGTCGTGCCGCATGCGGGCTATGTTTACTCTGGCCAGGTCGCGGCGCACAGCTTCAAGCAATTGGAAGGCGCGGATTTCAAGAAAATCATTATCATCTCGCCAAGCCATTATGTCAGTTTTGACGGGATGTCTGTTTATAATAAGGGATTGTTTGAAACTCCGCTCGGGCTTATTAAAGTGGACGAAGAGCTTGCCAATAAAATAATCCAGAAAAATAAACGGTTTATTTTTTATCCAGAAGCGCATTTAAAAGAACATGCGATTGAGATTGAGCTTCCATTTTTACAGCGTGTGTATAAGGATAAGGATTTCAGGATAGTGCCTATTGCTATGGGGACTCCGTCTTCGGACGATGCCGGGATTTTAAGCGACGCGCTTTATGATGTTATAGATAAGGATACGCTTCTTGTCATAAGCGTGGACCTTTCGCATTATTATCCTTATGATAAGGCAGTGGAGCTCGATACAAGCGGCTTAAACGCGATTGAAAAACTTGACGCAAGTGATTTAGTTCAAAAGATTAATAGCGGATCCACTGAAATAGACGCACCTGTGGCAGTGCTTGGCGCTATTTTGTTTGCAAATAGGTACGGCGCAAAGGCAGAACTTATAAAATACGCCAATTCAGGGGATGTAACGGGCGATAAATCAAGGGTTGTAGGCTATTCGAGCATTGTCATATATGTACCCGGTAACCCTGAGAAAAAGGGGGAGATGATAATGAATGATGAATATCTGAATAAAGAAGAGAAGAAGAAACTTATGGAGATTGTAAAACTTTCTGTCGCAGAAGCTGTAACAGGAAAAAGGCAGTTTTTGCCGAATGTTACAGAAGAGCGGCTCAAGGAAAACTGCGGGGCATTTGTGACGCTGAAAGAAGACGGCCGGTTAAGGGGGTGCATAGGGTATATCCAGGGAGTAAAGCCTCTTTACCAGACAGTGATTGATGTCGCAAAATCAGCAGCGGTTAATGATTACAGGTTTAATCCAGTGACCCAGGATGAACTCGATAAATTAGAATATGAAATATCAGTGCTAACGCCTTTAAAGAAAATAAAGGATATAAATGAAATAGAGGTCGGTAAGCATGGCCTTGTTATGAAAAATGGTTTTAACTCAGGGCTTCTTTTGCCTCAAGTGGCAACAGAATATAACTGGGACAGGGAGACATTTCTTAAAGAAACCTGCAGAAAAGCAGGCTTGTCTCAAGACGCCTGGAAAGATAAATCCACAGAAATATACATCTTCAGCGCAGAAGTATTTGGCGAAGAAAACAAATAGCAATGTAGCCCCCTGAAGCCCAAGGCTTCTGAGGGCGGAATACTGAGCCCGCCTGTCGTTTATTCGGCGGGCGAATGTATAAAAAAAGCCCTTATTTAAGGGCTTTTTTTATAGGCTATAAACCTAGAAGCTTACCGCTATTCCACGCCTCCTTGTTTAATTGACCTTCTGTAAATACTATATCACATTTTCTGGATAAAACAAGGCCTGGAATTGGAAATTAGTATAAAAATAAATATATTTATAACGCTTAACAATACACAGGTCTGAATAATCCCGAGTATGGGAATCAGTATCGCGCCTATTGCTATTCCGCCTATACAGGATCCAAGCAAATCTACGCCATATAAAAGGCTTGTGGTTTTGGATACATCTTTTGAACCTTCAAGCCATATTTTATTAGCGAGAGGGAACTGAAATCCGCCTATAAAACCAGCTATCACAGGCATTATTACAAAAGCTATCTGGAGCGCATTACCCATACTGAGGCTTAACTGATTTATTTTTGAAATCCCTAAAAGCGCTGCTATAAGTATTAATGGATAAATACATAACCACGCCTGACTTTTAATATAAACAGCTTTTTCATCCTCTATTTTTTCCATAATATTTGTTATCAGAAAACTTCCGAGAGTCAATCCTATCATGAATGAAGCAAGGATAAGGCCTATCTGATGATACATATAGCCATATATGAATTGGAACGCCAATAATATAATCACCTGAAAACATATCTGGCTCATGCCGGTCGCTCCGATAGACACCAAAATCGGAAATTTTAAAGACGCCCTTGTTAGCTTCTGCGCCAATAGCGCTATTATTAAAAAAGCAAAGCCTGCCAGAATAAAAATCCCCATATTTATTTTATCAATATAAGGCAAGAGGTTTCTTGTGGCATCAAAAAAACTTACCCATAATATCGCATGATAAAGGTATCCTATGGGTTTAAAATCAGTATTTATCTGCGTGTTTTTAAATTTAGCGATAGCGCTTTCCACATACTTAATTCTCAGCGGGTCTAATTTAAAAGGGATGTAGTATTCTCTTACAAATTTGGTTTTAATAGACCTATCTTTAAGTCTTTTTATAACGGTATTAAAGTCATAAGTTAGCATACCGGGTTCATCGGAGGCTACAAATGTCATTGTATTACCGGGGAGTATTTTTATATCAAAGAATTCTTTTTTGAGGGTGTTGTAGATACAGCTTAAATAGACAGCATGTTCAGGGCTTATGTAATTTTCCGAAGAAAGAAGCCCGAATGAAAATATGCCTTTAGGCCCCAGGATCTTTTTTACTTCTTGAAAAAATTCCAAAGAATAAAATCTGTTCAGGCTTGCGGTATAAGGGTCAGGAAGGTTCAATATCACCACGTCATATTTATAAGGCGTTTTCAAGCTGCCTATCGTAGAAGCCTCTTTTACAAACAGCCTTCCATCCATGTGTATAATATTCACTTTGTCATCTGTTACGGGTGGCAGGTATTTCTGGGAAAGGCTTATTATCATAGGGTCTAATTCCACGTAATCGAGCCTGTCTATTTTATATTTTAAGATCTGGGCTATAGAGCCTCCTGTACCGCCTCCTATAAGAAGTATTTTTTTAGGAGAAAGATGTTCCAGCATTGCATAATGCACGGATTCCTCGCTTGTAGCTATATCCCCTCCGGTAAACATCAAGGTGCCGTTTTCGTAGAAACTGTAATCGTTGCCCAGTTTTGTTACAGCAATATTACCGTATATGGAATCCACGTTTTCTATGAGTTTCATGGGTTTGGATTGGAGCGATCTTGTAAACCCATCCAGGTGCTTTGGCCAGTTAAATATTATTGTAGTCGAAAATATCACCAGATACGCCAGCTGGACCATATTCCTGTTGAATAGTATGGATACTATTAAGTTAAGATTTCCTAAAATAAGCGCGTTTTGAAAAGGCGTGTACGTTTTTATCAGGAGGAATGTGTATAAAAGTCCGCCGATAGACGCTCCCAGGCTTTCAAAAAAATAAATCTTTGCTACCTGTTTGGCGGGGGGATTATTATCCTTTGCAGCAATCCTGGTTATCAGGATAAAACTCAGGCCCAACAATATACAGATAACAGAAAGAGATACAAAAGAAACACTCAGCATTTGCGTGAATCCTATAATCTGGCCGGCCTGAATTTTTAATATAGACTTTATAAAGCGTATGAAGAATATGTTAAGCGGCAGAATAATGGATATCGCAAGCTGTATATAAGATAGGAATTTTTCCTTGGAATGAATCAGGTCTACCAGTCTGCCCAGGACCATGCTTCCGAAAGCAACCCAGAAAAGCCACGAAGCGAGAATTATGCCCAGAGAAAGCTCATTACCGTAAAATACGACAAGAAGTTCCCTTATGATTATTATCTGGCCTATCATTGAAGTGAGGCCTAGGATGAAAGCGCTGGTCTTTAATTTAAGCATAGTTTTCATTATTCATAAGTTTAGCATATTTTTTCTATTGGCACAAGTGAGCAGATAATATATAATAGTCCGGAAGGAGAGTATATGTGCGGGATTGTCGGTTATATAGGAAATAAAGATGCTTTGCCTATTCTGGTAGAAGGCCTTAAAAGGCTGGAATATAGAGGCTATGACTCTGTAGGGATAGCCATTATACCTAGGGACAGGATTATTATAAAAAAATGTAAAGGCAAGATGAAAGACTTGGAGACATCTCTTAAAGGTAAAGATATCTCCGAGAGCCATATAGGCATTTCGCATAACAGGTGGGCAACGCACGGAGCTCCCACAAATATCAATGCCCACCCGCATAAGGATTGCTCAGGCGATATAGCAGTGGTCCATAATGGCATCATAGAAAATTTTAACGAGCTTAAAAAACAGCTTATTGAAGAAGGCCATAAATTCAAGTCTCAGACAGATACAGAAGTCATCAGCCATCTTGTGGAGAAATATTATAAGGGATGCCTAAAAGAGGCAGTATTAAAGACTGTTAAAGACCTTAAAGGGTCTTTTGCACTGGGGGTAATATCTAAAAATAAGCCTGACAGGATTATCGCTGCGAGAAAAGAAAGCCCTTTAATAATTGGGATAGGCGAAGGCGAGAATTTTATCGCCTCAGATGTGCCTGCGATATTGAAATATACAAAAAAGGTGATTTATCTGGAAGACGGGGAAGTTGCGCTTCTCACAAAAGACAAGGTAGAGGTGTTTGATTCAGACGGAAATGCCAGGAATAAAAATATAGATGTCATAAAATGGAGCCTTGATTCTGCACAAAAATCAGGATTCAGCCATTTTATGCTGAAGGAGATTCACGAACAGCCGAAGGTTTTAAAACAAATCGTATCTTCAAGGATAAAAGACGGTTCTGGGCTTAATCTGGAAGGCTTGAATATCACGGATGAAAGCATAAAAGGCATCTCAGATATTATTATAATCGCGTGCGGCACAGCGTATCACGCAGGGCTAGTGGGAAAATATATACTTGAAAGATTTACAAATATACCTGTGTGGGCAGACCTCTCGTCGGAATTCAGGTACCGATCGCCGATTGTAAATAAAAATACGCTTGTAGTCGCGATAAGCCAGTCAGGCGAGACAGCAGATACCCTGGCTGCTGTTAAAGAGGCAAAGGCTAAGGGGGCAAAGATTTTATCCATATGTAATGTTGTGGGTTCAAGCCTTGTAAGGGCATCAGACGGCGTTTTATATACCTATGCCGGGCCTGAGATAGGAGTAGCGTCCACAAAGGCGTACACAGCACAGCTGGCGATTCTTTATTTACTGGCTTTTTATATCGCGGATAAAAAAGGGTTATTAAAAAGCGATTCGAAAAAATCTTTATTAGAAGGGTTTAAAAATATACCGGAAATAATAGAAAGCATTCTGGGTAAGAAAAACCGCATACAAAAAGTCGCAGCAAAGCACTTAAATTTCGGCTCATTTTTGTACCTGGGGAGAAATCTTAATTATCCCACAGCGCTTGAAGGCGCGCTGAAACTGAAAGAAATTTCCTATATACCTGCGGAAGGCTATGCTGCAGGAGAAATGAAGCATGGGCCTATAGCGCTTATAGACGAATACAGGGCTGTTGTGTGTATTGCGCCGGAATCGTTTGTGTATGAAAAGATGGTCTCAAATATAGAAGAGATATGCGCCAGAAAAGGAAAAGTAATCGCTATTGCCACAGAAGGCGATAAAGGTATAGAAAATTTTACAAAAGAAATAATTTATATACCCAAGATAGATGAAATTTTCTCACCTATTGTTACAGTAGTGCCGCTGCAACTCCTGGCGTATTATATTGCAGTAAAACGCGGCTGCGACGTAGACCAGCCCAGAAACTTAGCCAAAAGCGTTACAGTGGAATAGATAGTTATTTTTGGTTTTATTAAAGGATATCAGACTATTCATCTGAGGTCTCAGGAGGAAGACATGGACAAGTCGGTTAAGAAAATTGTTAGAAGATGGTTTAGACATATAGCGTATGTTTTTACAGCCATTACAATAGTATTTTTTAATCTTTCTTTCGGAGACTCGGTTAGAACGCATACTGAGAACTATAAAGTAACAGGTTGCGATGAATTATTAAAGGCATTTTTAACTGCAATAAGAGATAGCGCCCGTTCCATAGTTTTTTTACTAATATTCATTTTTTTGTGTTTGGTGGTTTATACTACTTATGCATTAGTCAGAATAATTAGAAAAAAATCAAGCTTATGTTTTAAATTATGGGCGTGTCCTTTACTTATATTGTTTAATAGTATCTTTATAGCAATGATATCTCTCCTAGATGTTCATTGCCTGACTGGTCCAAATGTAGGTAATGCAAAAGTGTGGCATCCATTTATAGGGAATATTTGTTTACAGATAGTAAGTTTAATATTTATTGTATTAGGATTACGATTAAAGAGGCTTGCACGGTTTTTTACAATAACGTTTATTTCAATATTAACATTGGTCGTTTGGGGTTGGATAAATTATATTTTGTTAAAAGAAACTATTATTTTACCTATTCACATATTTACAAAAGGATTAAACATATTTAAATAAAATTATGAATCACAGAAAATTCTTTCAAATATTTTTTATTCTGGCAGTTTTTACATGGAGTTTTTCGTTATGGGGATATAAAATTTATATAAGGGTAGTGGACTACTTTAGTCATTATAGAATTATGCAGGTTGCTATTTTTTTGTATATTTTATTCGTCGTCGGGTATTTAATTACTCAGATACGGATTCTTAGGGAAAATGGTTCTGGATCGATATTAACAAAGACCATTCGGAGTACTATCTGGTTACTTTTACTTATGCTGTGGGTTTTTATAGTCTGTTTATTTCGTTTTCCTCAAAATGTGAAAATGCTTTATCATCCTTTTCAGTTTGGTGTACCTAGATTTTTAGACGCAGAAGGTATAGAGGTCTTTTTTTATTTTGTGTTAGCATTTTTCTCTGGCCGTATTCTTTATAGTAGTTTAGTTAAGGTAATCAGTAGAGAATTTTGGTTAATATTTATAGCGTGGTTCATTATACTTTTTGTAAATGAATTAGGCATTCAAAACTTATTATGTCAGTTAAATAAATTATCAACCTTTTTCCCTATTAGAACAATTAGCATATATGATATTGTTAACAATATGGGCGGCGTGATAATAGGACTTGTGCTTAGTCTTCCATATTTTTGGAGAAAACAGTAAAACCAAATGGACGCTATTTGGACACCAGCGATAAAGTTTAAAGTTGCTATTTGTTGCAACTCCTTGTAAAATAATAAATAGCAAGATAGTAATTTTCATAGGACATCAGATTTTCGATCTGACGACCGGGGTTCAAGCTTGGATTACACTAACCGCGTTCCGAAGTTTCTGGACGCGGTTTTATTTTGCAGATTTTTGAGATTCCGAAAAAGTCTTTTCGGAATCAAGCAAAAAATAAATGCCAGTCGGCAAATTTTATTTGAAAGAATTTTGCCTTCAGATGTGTCATATATAGTAGAGAGGAGGATAAATCTGCCCGGAAATAAGTATGTATAATAGTATGTATAATTATATTGACAAATAACCAGATTTATGATACATTTAATATGGAAATAGAATGCGGAAGCTTTGTATGGGATTTAGAGAAGGAATTAAATAATATCCGGAAACACAAGGTGGATTTTACTCCAGCTTGTAATGCATTTAAGGATTCTAGAAGAAAGATTTATATTGATTCTAATCATAGTAAGGAGGAGGAAAGGCTTTATTGCATAGGAAAGGTTGGAGATAGGGTTTTTAACAGTTAGATTTACCTGTCGCAGCCATAAGATCAGGATATTTGGAGCAGGTTACTGGAGGAAAGGAGAGCTATGCTATGAAAGGAAAGATAATGTATTCAAATAAGCCTATAGGAAAAATGACCAGGGTTAATGACTTTTTACCCAGGCCTGAAGAATTGATTATGCCTGAAGAAACTGTAAAGATCACAATTGCCCTGAAAAGATCAAGCGTGGATTTTTTCAAACACAAAGCGCAGGAATGCCATACAAAGTATCAGAAAATGATACGTGAGCTTGTAGATAGATATGCTGCGCAGTATTCTTCGATTAAATGATATGTGATGTAACAAAATGTGTTATAATAACGCATATGACAGGAAAACTTTTTGTAGTTTCTACTCCTATAGGAAATCTCAAGGATATAACGTTTCGCGCGATTGAGACGCTGAAGTCAGTCAGCCTTATTGCGTGCGAAGATACGAGGCACACAAAAAAACTCCTTTCGCATTACGGGATAAATACTCCTACCACTAGTTATTTTGAATACAATAAAATCCAGAAAGGCGAATATCTTTTGAAACTTTTAAAAGAAGGAAAAGATATTGCGCTTGTTTCTGATAGCGGCACTCCCGGGATAAGCGATCCGGGATTTAATATAGTGAGGCTTGCGATTGAAAATAATATTCCGGTTACCATTATCCCTGGCCCAAGCGCTATTATCTCCGGCCTTGTTTTATCAGGCATGCCTACGGATAGTTTTGTGTTCGAGGGGTTTCTGGCGCAGAAACCAGGCAAAAGGCGAAATGAATTGAAGATTTTATGCCAGGAAAAAAGAACTATTGTAATTTATGAATCGCCTCACAGGCTTTTAAAGACTTTAAAGGATATATTGGATATAATGGGAGATAGGGATATAGCTATTAGCCGCGAAGTTACAAAGGTTTTCGAAGAGGTTATACGGGCCAGGGTTTCAGAAACTGTAGAGCATTTTACTAAAAACGAACCCCGCGGAGAATTTATTGTGGTCATAAAAGGAGCAGAATGATTTCTATAAGAAGAGCGTTTTTATACATTCGCCCGCCACAGAAACCAATGGCGGGCTCAGTATTCCGCCCAAGGAACCACTGGCTTCAGCTCATGCGGGCTTCATTTTCTATTATTATTTTTTTAATAATGCCTTTATCCGCGCATGCGAAAGATAAATTTACTCCTGTAAAAGGCGTATGGGTTACGTGTTTTTCTGAAAAGAAGGTGCTTTATTCTAAAAAGTCAGCATTTGAATTAATAAAATTCTGCAAAAAATCCGAAATAAATGAGATATATCTCCAGCTTTACAGGATCGGGAAATCTTATTATGATACAAAAATAAATGGCAAAGCAAGTTATGAGGGGATGCTGAAGTCAGCGAACGGCGATACAATCGACGTGATTTTAAAAGAGGCAAAAAGATGCAATATAGAGGTTTTTGCGTGGATAAATGTGCTGAGCGTAGGGAAGACCAGGAAAACGGATATAGTGGAAAGGTTCGGAGAAGATATTCTAACAAAAGACCAGTATCTCAGGTCTCCTATGAGGACAGAGGATATAAATGAATCAGATAAATATTATCTAAGGGACGAGCAGCTTTTCCTGGAGCCCGGCGACCCTAGGGTGGCAGAATACGTGGTATCTATAATAGATGAAATCATAACCAGATATCCTGACTTATCAGGCGCTCATCTTGATTATGTGCGCTATCCGTATCCGGTGCCTTTTATACCGCGCTCCAGTTTTAATAAATTCGGGCTTACATACGGATATGCCAAGGAAAATATCAATAGATTTAAAGAAAAGACAGGCTTAGACCCTTTATCAATGAATTATGATAACGAAAATTCCCTTTTGTGGGATAATTGGAAAAGGGGTCAGGTTACAGAACTTGTTGGGAAGCTGGCAATGGCCGTAAAAAATAAATCACCCGGAATGGTTATTTCCTGCGCGGTAATCGCGTCTACTGAAACAGCTTTTTCAGTGGCGTTCCAGGACTGGCCCGGATGGCTTGAAAACGGGATTGTGGATTATGTGGTGCTTATGAATTACACAAAGAATAACCAGCTGGCGAAAGAGATTACAAAATCCGCTCTGGCGCACCGCGGCAACGGCAAGGTTTATATAGGTATAGGCAATTTTCTGATGAAAGATGACCCCAAGCTTCTTTCCGAACAGGAAAGAATAGTAGAATCCTTAAATCCGGATGGCATAGCGTATTTTTCTTACGATTTCCTATAGGGCTTGACATAATGATAAAAGATGCTATAATTTAATATTAACAGATACCTTTAAATCAGCACAGAGAGGCTGAAAAGGGAGCTAAAAGTGAATATAGCGGAGTTTGTAATTTTGGTATATAATGGGCTTAATCAGAAATGGTTAAAGCCCTTTTTTATTTTAATAAGCACATCACTTACGCGACTGAAAGGAGCGTAAGTGATAAGTGCGAATTAATCCTGAGGATGCGACAAATAGGAGTATCCGAAGGATCTAATTGCGAGAGGTTAACATGCCATTGAAACAGGTATTTACAAAAGAAGAGATCGAACGCGCCATTACAAGAATCAGCCACGAGATTATAGAAAACAATAAAGGCGTCAAAGGCCTTGCCATAGTGGGCATAAGGACTAGGGGGTATGTCCTGGCAGAGCGTATCGCAAAGGTGATAAGTAATCTATACGGCACGAAACTGGATGTAGGCGCGCTGGACATAACATTTTACAGGGACGACCTAAGCCTGGTAGCAGAACAGCCTGTGATTCACAATACAGAGATAGATTTTGATATAGAGAATAAAAATATAGTGCTGGTGGACGATGTGCTTTATACAGGCCGCACTATTAGGTGCGCCTTGGACGCCCTTATAGATTTCGGCAGGCCTAGGACCATACAACTGGCTGTTCTGGTTGACAGGGGCCACAGGGAACTTCCTATAAGAGCTGATTATGTAGGGAAAAACCTGCCCACGTCGCAAAAAGAGTTAGTGCAGGTGAAATTCCAGGAGATAGATAATGAAGACAGCGTTACTATAGAGGAAACAGGGGATGACAAAGAAAAAGACAGCAAAATGGGTTCATAAAGACCTTCTGGGGCTGGAGTATCTTTCAAAAGAAGACATAGAGCTTCTGCTTGATACGGCGGAATCTTTCAGGGAGATATTGGACAGGAAGATTAAAAAGGTTCCGGCTTTGCGCGGCAAGACAGTGGTGAATCTGTTTTATGAACCGTCAACGAGGACCAGGGTGTCTTTTGAAGTGGCTGCCAAAAGGCTGTCAGCTGATGTTATAAATATCGCGGTGGAGTCTTCAAGCGTAAAAAAAGGCGAGACCTTGAATGATACAGGCAGAAACATAGAGGCGCTGAAGGCGGATATTCTTGTGGTCAGGCATAATTGCTCAGGCGCCGCTACTATGCTGGCGCGGAATGTGAATATAAGCGTGATAAACGCAGGGGATGGATGGCACGAACATCCTACGCAGGCTCTTCTGGATATGTTTACTTTGAGAAAAAAGCTTGGAAAACTCGAGGGGTTAAATGTCAGTATCGTAGGAGACATCGCTCATTCCAGAGTAGCGCGTTCAAATATCTGGGGGCTGACTAAATTCGGGGCCAAGGTAACTGTATGCGCACCGAAGATTTTAATTCCTCCTGAGATAGAGAAAATGGGGATTAAGGTCACTGATAACATAGATGAGGCATTGAGCGAGGCTGATGCCATTAATGTTCTAAGGATGCAGTTTGAACGGGACGATATGAAGGCATTTCCGACCCAATTGGAATATTTCAAAAACTTCGGCATAACAGAAGACAGGCTTAAAAAGGCGAAAAAGAATATTATTGTCATGCATCCGGGCCCGATCAACAGGGGCGTGGAGATATCAAGCCAAGTAGCTGACGGAGCGAATTCCGTGATACTCGAGCAGGTTACAAACGGGATCGCCGTCAGGATGGCGGTCTTATTCTGGGTGTCGCAGGCAAGAGATAAGGATATGAAAAATGAAATTACTCATTAAAAATGGCCGCGTAATAGACCCTGCTAATAAAATAGACGATAGCCTGGATATTCTCATAGAGGGCGGGAAAATATCCAAGGTAGGTAAGTCTGTCGACGCCAGGGCAGAAACAGTTATTGATGCTGCGGGAAAAATCGTAATGCCTGGAATTGTCGATATGCATGTCCACTTAAGAGAGCCCGGCAGAGAAGATAAAGAAACTGTTTTTAGCGGCACAATGGCTGCTGCAAAAGGCGGGGTTACGAGCGTTCTCTGTATGCCTAATACATTACCAAGCCTTGATTCAATAAATATTATTAAAACCCTCAATGATATTATTAAAAAGACGGCAAATGTGGATGTATTTATATGCGGGGCGATCACAGTAGGAAGGGCAGGAAAGGAATTGATAAATATAAGCGGCCTGAAAAAAGAAGGTATTATCGCAATTTCAGATGACGGCGCGTCAGTTGATAGCGATGAATTAATGCTAAAGGCGCTAAAAGAAGCAAAAAAAGAAAAGATTCTTGTAATATGCCACTCAGAGGATAAAGCGCTTTTCGGCAAAGGCTTGGTTAATCGGGGCTTTACTTCCACCAGGCTGGGCTTAAGGGGTATTCCAAAAGAGTCTGAATATAAAAGAATAGGCCGCGATATAAAACTTGCAGAAGAATCCGGGGCAACTGCGCATATCGCTCATGTAAGCTGCGCTGAGTCGGTTGAAATCATAAGAAAGGCGAAGAAAAAATTAATCAGGGTGACAGCGGAAACAGCGCCGCATTATTTCAGTTTAAGCGAAGAAGATCTTCTGGACTACAATACGAATATGAAAATCAACCCGCCGTTACGCACAAAAGACGATATCCTGGCTATAAAACAGGGATTAAAAGACGGGACAATAGATATTATCGCATCTGACCACGCGCCTCATACCGAGAATGAAAAAGAGATAGAATTTGAATATGCGGAATTCGGAAACATCGGCCTGGAAACAGAATTGGCAGTAAGCATAACAGAGCTTATAGGCCCCGGGGTATTGACCTGGCCGGAACTTATAAGAAAGATGTCGCTTGATTCTGCAATGGCCTTGGGCATAGATAAGGGCACGCTAGGAGTAAATAAAGACGCGGATATTACAATAGTTTCTCCGGACAAAGAATGGATTGTCAGAAAAGAAAATCTTGTATCCAAGTCCAAAAACTCAGCTTTTATCGGGAGAAAATTAAAAGGCGCTGTGGAATATACGATTTACAAGGGAAAGGTTATATATAAAGCATGAAATTTATAGCGGATTTTCACATACATTCAAAATATAGCCGCGCCACAAGCCCGAATATGAATATAAAGACTCTCTCGGAATATGCAAAGCTTAAAGGCATATCTTTGCTGGGCACAGGCGACTTTACCCACTATCTTTGGCTTGAAGAATTAAAAAACACTTTAAAGGACTCCGGGAATGGTTTGTTCGAATATAACGGCGTGAATTTTATGCTCACAGGCGAGATCTCAAACATATATTCTAAAAACGGCAAGGTCAGAAAAATCCACAATGTCATTTTTGCGCCTAGTTTTGATATTGCGGATAAAATAGACTCAGCGCTTTCAGGCTATGGGAATATTGCTTATGACGGCAGGCCTATTATAGGTATTGACGCAAAAAATCTGGCAGAGGTTTTATTCGGGATCAGCAAGGATATATTTCTGGTGCCAGGGCATATATGGACCCCGTGGTTCTCGCTTTTCGGCTCCAAGTCAGGCTTTGATTCAATAGAAGAATGTTTTGAGGAATATACAAAAGATATATACGCACTGGAGACAGGGCTTTCTTCTGACCCTGCAATGAACTGGCAGTGGAGCAAGTTGGACAGGTTCAGTTTGATTTCAAATTCTGATTCGCACAGCCCGCAGAAGATAGGCAGAGAAGCGAATGTGTTTGATACTGAAATCAGTTATAAAGCTATTCTGGACGCCTTGAAGAAAAAAGATAAAAAGAAATTTCTCTACACAATTGAGTTTTTTCCTGAAGAGGGTAAGTATCATTATGACGGCCACAGGCTGTGTAATATAAGATTCAGCCCCCAGGAAAGTAAAATTAATAAAAATATTTGCCCCAAGTGCGGGAAGCCTCTTACAATAGGCGTTATGAACAGAGTGTCGGAACTGGCGGACAGGCCTGAAGGGTTTGTGCCGGAGAACAGCATACCTTTTAAAAGGATGATCCCGCTTGCGGAAATAATCGCAGATACACGGGGGGTCGGAGACGCATCTAAAGCAGTTAATGCGGAATACCGCGCAATAATCCCCAGGCTAGGTACGGAACTTGAAGTGCTGACAGAAGTCAGCGAGGATAAACTTTTGAAAGAGTTGCCTGTAAAAATCGCAAAGGCGATTATAAATGTGAGAAAAGGCGATGTGAATATATTGCCTGGTTTTGACGGAGAATATGGTACAATAGAAATATTAAAAGAAAAAGACGCTGCAACTGAGAAACAGTTAAATTTATTCTGAGATATGAAAGATATAAGAGCCAAAATTTTATCAAATAAAAAAGTCGGGCGCGCTTATTATAAGATGGCTCTTGATACCCCTTATATTGCAAGGACAGCAAAGCCAGGGCAGTTTGTGCAGATTAAATGCAGCGATGGCCTCGAGCCATTTTTAAGAAGGCCGTTCAGTATACACAGGGTGAAGGGTGAAGGGTCAAGGGTGAAGGAGATAGAAATTCTATACGAAGTTGTAGGTAAAGGCACGGAAATTTTAGCCGGGAAAAAAGAAGGGGATTTTGTAGATGTTTTGGGCCCGCTCGGCACAGGTTTTTCTTTGCCTCGAGCCCATGCCCCGAACCCGAACAGAGTAAGTGGTTTGGGGTCGAGCCTAGAGCCTAGAGCCATAATAATCGCAGGTGGCATAGGCGCTGCCCCACTAGTATATCTCGCTGAAGGATTGAAAAAAAACAAGATAAAAACAATTGTGTTGATAGGCGCTAAAACAAAAGATGTTATTTTATGCGAGAAGGATTTTGAAAAAATTACCCGGGAAGTTTATATCTCTACTGACGATGGGACTTACGGCTGCCACGGGTTTGTATCCAGATTGTTCCATAATATTTTGAAAACAGCTGAAAGCAAGTTTGAGACTATTGTATATGTCTGTGGTCCTCATGGGATGTTAAAATGTATTGCTGAGATATGCCGAGAGCGCGGTTTCGAATGCCAGGTGTCTTTGGAAGAAAAGATGGCATGCGGCATGGGGGCGTGCCTGGGCTGCGCAGTGCATACAAAATCAGGCAATAAACTTGCCTGTAAAGACGGCCCTGTCTTCAACGCCGGCGAACTAATATGGTAAAGGTTAAAATAGGGAAAATTAAATTAGAAAATCCGGTGATGGTAGCATCCGGCACCTTTGGTTACGCCAAGGAGTTTGAGAAATTAGTCAACCCGAAGCATATAGGAGCTATTATTACAAAAACCATCACTCTGAACCCGCGGCAGGGCAATCCTATGCCCAGGATATGCGAAACTGCAAGCGGCATGCTTAACGCTATAGGTCTTCAGAATGAAGGGATTGATAATTTTATAAAAGAAAAGATGCCGTATCTTTCTAAAATAGGCGTGCCTATTATAATAAGCATATCCGGAAATAATATCGATGAGTTTTTTATTCTTACAAGAAGGCTTAATAAGATAAAAGCAATAAGCGGTATAGAGCTGAATATATCGTGTCCGAATATTAAGTGCAAAGGTTTGGTAGCGCAGGATAAAAAAGAAACATATGAAGTCGTTAAAGCTGTGAGAAAGACAACAAATAAAACGGTTATTACAAAGCTTTCCCCGAATGTAACGGATATAACAGAGATTGCCAAGGCGGCAGAGGATGCCGGCTCAGATGCAGTTAGCCTGGTAAACACATTTCTTGGAATGGCAATAGATGTGGAAACAGGAAAATCCAAGCTCGGCAATATTACAGGCGGCTTGAGCGGTCCTTGCATAAAACCCATAGCCCTAAGAATGGTTTATGAAGCCTCAAGGAATATTGATATCCCGGTGATAGGCATGGGCGGTATAATGAACGCTGATGACGCAATTGAATTTATGCTGGCAGGCGCGACTGCAATTCAGGTTGGCACGGCTAATTTTATAGAACCAGGTGTTTCGGGAAAGATAATAAAAGGCATAGAGGCTTATCTGAAAAAACATAAAATAGAAAGAATTCAAGATATCGCAGGCAGCATCGATGATAAAAAATAATATTATTATAGCGCTGGATGTTAATACGCTTAAAGAAGAAGAGAGATTGCTGAATATCTTAAGCCCGCATGTGCAGGTTTTTAAGATAGGCATAGAGCTATTCTATTCCTGCGGCTTAAAGGCAATTGAACTTGTCAAAAAATATGACAGAGATATTTTTCTGGACTTTAAATTCCACGATATCCCAAACACGGTTTATGCTGCAAGCAAGACAGCCGTAAGATTCGGAGTGTTTATGTTCAACGTGCATGCATCAGGCGGCATAAATATGATGCAGAAGGCAGTGGAAGGCGCGGAAGAAGAGAGCGAAAAACTTGGTATATCAAGGCCGAAGATCCTCGGGGTGACAGTTCTTACCAGCATGGATAGCGAGGCTTTGAAAAAAATAGGCATAAATAAATCACCAGAAGGGCAGGTTTTGAATTTAGCCAGGCTGGCTAAGGATGCTGGTTTGGATGGAGCAGTAGCGTCGCCTGAAGAGATAAGCGCGATAAGAAAAGCCATTGGGAAAGATTTTTTAATAGTTACTCCTGGGGTCAGGCCTGAAGGTAGCGACGCTGAAGATCAGAAAAGAGTAGCTACTCCAAAAGAGGCATTTCAAAGAGGCGCGGATTATATTGTAATCGGAAGGCCTGTTACTAAGGCAAAAGATCCGGTTGCAGTCATTAAATCGATAGTAGGATGACATGTAAGATAAGAATGGAAGAAAATGAAAGAACAGGAAATTTTAAAACTATTTAGGCAGACCGAAGCGCTTTTAAGCGGGCATTTCAGGCTTTCGAGCGGGTTGCATAGCAGGAATTATTTTCAGTGCGCGCTTTTATTGCAGAACCCGGATATAGCGGAGAAGATGTGCAAACAATTAGCCGGGTATTTTAAAGATGATAAGCCTACGTGCGTGGTGGCACCTGCCTTGGGCGGGGTGATAGTTTCTTACGAAACCGCAAGGGCTCTCGGGGTAAAGTCTTTGTTCACAGAGCGGGTGGAAGGCAAGATGGTCTTAAGACGGGGATTTGAGATAAAAAAAGAAGACAGGGTCCTGGTGGTTGAAGATGTTATAACCACAGGGCTCTCCACAGGCGAGGTTTTGGAGGCAGTAAAGTCAACAGGCGCCAAAATCATAGGTGTAGGCTGTATAGTAGATAGAAGTGGAAAAGAATTAGATTTTGGTGTAAAATTAAAAAGTCTGGTCAAGCTGGATTTTCCCACCTATAAGCCTGAAGAATGCCCTTTATGCAAAAAGGGGATAGAGATAAGAAAACCAGGGAGCCGTTAAATCATGAAAGACGTCGTTGAAAAGATTCTCAAGGAAGAAAAGCGCGCCTCGAAGATCCTTCAGGGCGCAAAGGAAGAATCCGAGCGAATTGCCAGAGAGGTCAAGAAAGAAAAAGAAAATATCGTAACCCGGGCAATAGCTGAGGCAGATGATTCCAGCCATAAGCAGAAAGAGGCTTCTGAAAAAAGGTTCATGTCAGAAAAAGAAAAGGTCCTTCAGGAGGCAAGGAAAGAAATACTTGCCATAAGAGAGAAGAAAGACAAAGATATATCCGAGATTTCTAAAAAAGTTTTCTATCAAATAATAGCCATCAAAGACTAGGTATGCGCGAACTTGCCACATATTCTTTTATCAACGCTAAAATAAGGGCTATGATGTCATTTCTGGTAAGCCCTGCTTTATTTTCCAGGATGCTGGAGGCAGAGGATTTTTATAAGGCCCTGGAGATACTGAAGGAATCGCCTTATCATAAGGGCGCGATAGAAAACATTCCTAAAGAAATAACAGATCTGCGGGTCATTGAAAAACAATTTATAAAAAATGATCTGGATATTTACAGGAAAATATACAAATCCATACCCGGCAAAACAGAAAAAGGCCTCATGGGCCTTTTTATAGAAAAATATGAGCTGGAGCAGTTAAAGGTGGCATTGAGGATATGGAATAAAAAGGCCCCTGTTAATGTGGATGAATTTATTTTAGGGGAGAAGATAAGTTTTGACATAGGCTACAAAAAAATAATATATGCACCGAATATAGAGGAGATAATACTTCTTCTGGATGATACGCCATACAGAAAACCTGTTTTAAGCGCCAGGGGAAAATTCAAAGAAAAAGGCTCTGCGTTTTACCTGGAAGCCGGCCTGGATATGGATTATTACCAGAGGCTTCTTTCCTGCGTGGAACTCTTGTCCGGCCGTGACCAGGAGATAGCCAAAAGGGTCATAGGCATAGAAATAGACACGGAAAATATAAACTGGCTTATCCGGATGAGGAAGTATTACGGCCTGGCAGCGGGCGATATCCTGGAATGGGTAATTCCGGGCGGCGCGAGGATCGATAAAGAAAATATAATAAGTTTTTATACAACTGACGGGCTTACAAAGATGGTGGATAGCGTTGCCCTCGGCCCATACGCCAGGATAAAAGACATGATAGAAGAAAATATATCATTAATAGAAAATTTTTTGCACGAGATTTTGCTGAAAGAAATCAAAAGAGCGCTTTCGGGATATCCTTTTACAGTGGCTGTTATCCTGGGTTATATCGTATTAAAAAGGAACGAGACGAAAAATATAGTCTCTCTTTTATACGCAAAAAAACTTGGCTGGAAAAAAGATGAAACCAGCGCCCTGTTAAATATATGCTGACCTCCTCGAGTATGGAATTATTGAATATAGTGGTCCTGAAAGAAAAGATAGAGGACATAACATACTATCTTTTAAAGCTGGGCATATTCCACCCTGTTGATATCAGGCATATAGAAGACGAATTAAAAGACCTGTCGCCTTATGAGATAGACAAGGAATATGCCCAATGGGACGAGCTGGATGTCAGGCTGAGGGATGATTTAAGGAGGCTGGGCATCTCTTTTGCGCCATCCAAAGACATAAAGGCATTTTCTTACGACGAAATTAAAAATATGCTTACAAAGGTAGACCATAGCCTTGCCCCTTTCCTTTCCCAGAAAGAGGAACTGGATTCGGAGCTAGAGACAAAAAAATCAATCTTTACCCAGCTGAAATCCTACCCTTTATTTTCTTTAAAAAGAGAATCAGTTTATAGTTTTTTAGAGGTAACGCTGGGGAAGGTGGTTGAGAAAAATATTTTAGTCCTGGAAAAAAGCTTAAAGGATATCCCGTACGTATTATATCCTTTTAAAAAAGACGGCGACAGGATTACAGCTTTGTTTATAGGCCTCAGGCGGGACAGGGTGTTCATAGACAGGGTTTTAAAAGATATATCATGGGAAAAGGTGGAATACCCGAAACAGGCTGAAAATATTTCAAAGGATGTTGAAGGGAAAATATCAGAAGAGATAGAGGCTATAAAAAAGAAGATGCAGGACGTAAAGGACGGGATAAAAAGAATAGGAGAAACCTATCAGGTAGATTTATCCGGGGCGCAGTCATTGGTCGGGCTTAAGAAATCTTTATTAGAGGCAAAAAAATATTCGTGCATGACAGATAAGACCGTGCTTCTATCGGGCTGGGTCCCGAAGGAAGAAAAAGAAAACGCCATAAAAGAGATCAAAAAGATAGATGCAGGATGTTATATTGAAACAAAAGACGCAAGAGAGGTAAATATACCAAAAGATGAGATACCCGTGAAACTCAAAAATACCGCGTTTTTCAAGCCATTTGAATTACTGATAGATTCATACGGCATACCGCGTTACGGCACAATAGACCCTACAATATTCGTGGCAATAAGTTTTCTGATAATGTTCGGCGCCATGTTCGGGGACATAGGGCACGGGCTTGCGCTTGCCATCGGCAGCCTGTTCTTAAAAATTAGCAAGAATGAAAAAGTCAGGCAGGCATTTGCTCTTATGCTCTATTGCGGGATAAGCTCAATCATATTCGGGGTTCTTTACGGCAGTTTTTTCGGAATAGGGTTTCGTTCTTTATGGATAAAGCCCATAGACAATATCCTGGAAATTTTCAAGGTTAGTATTATATTCGGCATGGGTTGTATAAGCCTGGGAATATTGATAAATATAATAAACAGCCTGAGGGATAAAGATTACCTGAAGGCGCTCTTTGATAAAGCAGGCCTTATAGGAGGCCTTATTTACTGGTCAGCCATAGGGATTTTTACCAAGATACTCATGTCAAAAACCCAGGGATTGAATGTTTATTTTATTATAATATCAGCCGGGTTCGCGCTGCTTTTTTTGAAACCTTTTATAGAGGCTGTTTTTAAAAAAGAGAGGCATAATATTTTCACAGCTCTTATGGAGAGCGCCATAGATATACTGGAAATAGGAATGAGCTATCTGGCGAACACAGTATCCTTTATACGCATAGCCGCGTTTGCGCTTGCGCACGCAGGATTATTTATTGCCATATTTGAGATGTCGCGCATAGTAAATGAAGCAGGCGGAGCGTTTTTATCTTTTTTAGTTGTTATTTTGGGAAATATACTTATAATTTTTCTAGAGGGGCTTGTGGTGAGCATACAATCTTTGAGGCTTAATTATTATGAGTTCTTCTCAAAATTTTTCATATTAGGCAGGGAAACTTATAAACCGGTCAAGATATAAGAAAGGAGAAATGCATATGAAGCGCATTATTAAGTGGTCATGGAACATAGTGAAGTTCAGCATTATTTTTCTGTTTATCTCTTTTTGCGATTCAGCGTGGGCGCAGACTACAACCGATCCTGCAATAGTAGGATGGGCATTTTTAGCCGCCTCTATAGCGACAGGCCTCAGCGCGATTGCGGCAGGTATAGCAGTGGCTCATGTCGGGGCAGCAGCTGTGGGCGCGATAAGCGAGAAACCCGAGATGGCAGGCAAAGCGCTTATATACGTAGGCCTTGCTGAAGGTATCGCGATATACGGGCTTATTATAGCGATAATGATATTGGGGAAGATATAATTTAAAGTCAAAAGTAAAAAGTCAAAAGTAAAAAGGTAAAACCAAAACTCAAAAGTTAAAATTAAAAATAGATGCAAAAGAACAAAGTTTTGAATTTTTAATTGTAGTTTTGATTTTTGCGTTTTTACTTTTGAGTTAACGTAAAGGGTAATGGCAATGACTTTCTTTTGTATCGCTGATAAAGAATCAAGCCTGGGTTTCAGGCTTGCAGGCGTAGAAACCAGAGAGGTATCCACTAGATCAGACGCCCTGGAGGCTTTGAAGGTGGCCTTGGCCACAGAGGACGCAGGGGTTTTACTGGTGACTGAAAAAGCAGCTTCTTTTTTGAGGGCAGAACTGAATAATCTGATGTACAAGAATCAAAAGCCTCTTATACTAGAGCTGCCATCAAGAGGAGAAGCTGCAAAAAGGCGGAGCGTGGGAGATTGTCTGAAGGACATAATAGGGGTGAGCGCCTAATGGATAAATCCCTTTATTCAAAGGTAAGGATAGAAGACGCGGAAGAGATCACTAGGAGAATAATAGAAGACGCCTCTTCTCAGGCAGATTCTCTGCTCGTCTCCGCCAAAAAAGAAAGTTCTAGGATTCTTGAAGAAGCCAATCAAGAGGCTGAATTCAGGAAGAAAGAGATCCTGAAAAAAAGCGAGATTGAAATAGAAAAGATGAAACAAAAAATCTTTTCTACCCTAAACCTGGAAAAGAAAAAACTTTTCCTGGAAGAAAAAAGCAGGTTCATAGAAAGCATACTTGAAAAGGTCAAGCTTCTGGCAATGGAATTTAGAAAAGACCCGGGCTATAAAGAGTTTCTGGAAAAAGCAATTCTGGAAGGTAGCAAGGTTGTGGCAGAGGAAGAGGTAGAAGTCTTATATTCGGCTCTGGATGAAAAAATAATAAAAGATATAAACATAGCCAAAGCCAGATTTAAAAAAAGCGATTTCAAAGATATGGGAATTATTGTGCAGTCAAATGATTCAAGGCTTATTTTTGACAATACATTTTCTGCCAGGTTCAAGAGGATGCATGAAGATATATACATGGATTTACTGAAGGGAGTATTCTAGATGCTAAAGGCTTGCGGCAAGGTATTCAGAATAATGGGGCCTGTTGTTGAAGCGGAAGAGGTATCTTTTTTAAGGATGCTGGACATGGTGGAAGTGGGCGAAGAGCATCTTATAGGAGAGGTCGTAAGGTTAAAAGAGGATAAGGCATATATCCAGGTCTACGAAGACACCACTTCGCTAAAAGCAGGGGACCTTATCTATACCCAAGGATTTCCGCTTTATGTTGAACTGGGCCCCGGGCTTTTAGGAAATATTTACGACGGCATTCAGAGACCCCTTGAGGTGCTAAGAGAAAAAGAAGGATTTTATATCAATAGAGGCGTGCATGTAACAGCCCTGGACAGGAAGAAGAAATGGCATTTCGCGCCTTTGAAAAAAGAAAGCGATTATATAAAAGGAGGCGAAATCATAGGAGAGGTCCAGGAAACAGCCTTAATAAAACACAGGATTCTGGTGCCTCCGGACGCTCACGGCAAAATCAAATGGATAGCTAAAGATGGCGAATATTCTTTAGACGAAAAAATCGCGATATTGGCGGAAAAAGATTCTGAAAAAGAAGTTTTAATGTATCAAAAATGGCCTGTCAGACGTCCTAGGCCTTGCAAAGAAAGGATTCCGATAACAGAACCTCTTATCACGGGCCAGAGGGTTATTGATACGTTATTCCCTGTAGGTAAAGGAGGATGCGTTGTTGTGCCCGGAGGATTTGGCACAGGTAAGACCGTAATACAACATCAGATTGCCAAGTGGAGCAACGCGGATATAGTGATATATGTCGGATGCGGTGAAAGAGGAAACGAGATGACAGACATCCTCCTTAATTTCCCGAAGCTCATAGACCCTGCCACTAAAAGGCCTATTATGGAAAGGACGATTTTCATCGCGAATACTTCCAATATGCCTGTCGCGGCCCGAGAGGCCAGCATCTATACAGGCGTTACTCTGGCTGAGTATTACCGCGATATGGGATACAATGTGGCGCTTATGGCAGATTCCACTTCAAGATGGGCAGAGGCATTAAGAGAGCTTTCGGGCAGGCTGGAAGAAATGCCGCTGGAAGAAGGATTCCCGGCGTACCTTCCTTCAAGGCTTGCGGAATTTTACGAAAGGGCAGGGCGCATCAAAACCCTTAATAACGATAACGGCTCCATCACAATCATTGCCTCTGTTTCTCCGCCCGGCGGAGATTTTTCAGAGCCTGTTACGTCCCACACAAAAAGATTTATCAGATGTTTCTGGGCGCTGGACAGAGACCTCGCTAACGCAAGGCATTATCCGTCCATAAGCTGGATAGACAGTTATTCTGAATACATAGATGACGTGAAAGACTGGTGGCATAAAAATGTGGATAAGGATTGGCTGTCCGCCAGATACGCCATAATGGAACTTTTGCAGAAAGAACAAAGGCTCCTGCAGGTTGTGAAACTTGTAGGGCCTGATGTATTGCCGCACCGCCAGAGGTTGATACTTGAAACATGCAGCATTTTTAAAAATACATTTTTACAGCAGAGCGCTTTTGATGATATTGATACGTACTCCTCGAGCCGCAAGCAGTTCCTGATGTTGAAAGCCATAATTAAGTTTTACGAAAAAAGCGACGAGCTTATCAAAAAAGGCATTAATGTAAGCGAGATAAAAGAAAACCCTATTTACCAGGAACTTACTAGGATGAGGTTTAAATATTCAGAGTCAAAAGAAGACATGGATAAATTGGAAGGGCTTCCTTCTGAAGTAGAACGTTCGCTCGCAGAACTGGAGTTTTAGATGAGAGAATATAACCTGAGAGAATATGTTGGGCTAGAAGAAATAACAGGCCCTATTTTTATCATACGCAACATCCACAATGTCGGGTATAACGAGATTGTGGAAATAACGGATGAAGACGGTAAATCCAGGGTCGGGGTAACGCTCGAGGTGGGAAAAGGTTTTGCAGTAGTAGAGGTACTTGGCGGCACAAGCGGGCTGGCTATAAAAAACTGCAAGGTAAAATTTAAAGAAAAACCTCTTATGATGGGGGTTTCTGAAGAGGTGCTCGGAAGGGTTTTTGACGGCCTGGGCAATCCTCTGGACGGCATGCCGAGGCCTGTTTACGATGAGATGATTAACGTAAACGGCCTTGCCATAAATCCTGTATCAAGGGATTACCCGGAAAATATTATTGAGACAGGGATTTCTTCAATAGATGTGATGAATACACTTGTCAGAGGACAGAAACTTCCGATATTTTCAGGAAGCGGGCTGCCGCATGACCTGATAGGGACCCAGATCGCAAGGCAGTCGCAGGTTAAAGGCGAGAATTTCTGCGTAATCTTTGTGGCTATGGGCGTTAAATATGATACAGCGAGATTTTTCCAGAAGAGTTTTGAAGAATCAGGGGTTCTTGAAAGGGTCGCGATATTCCTGAGCCTGGCTGACAGCCCGTCAATAGAAAGACTGCTGACTCCCAGGATCGCTCTTAGCTGCGCGGAATATCTGGCGTTTAAGAAAAATATGCACGTCCTTGTGATCATGACAGACATGTCAAACTATTGCGAAGCGCTCAGAGAAGTTTCTACAATAAGGGGAGAGATTCCTGCTAGAAAAGGCTACCCGGGATATCTTTATAGCGATCTTGCCAGCATATACGAAAGGGCGGGAATGATAAAAGGCATCAAAGGCTCTATAACCCAGCTTCCGATTCTCACAATGCCTAATGATGATATTACCCATCCGATTCCTGACCTTACAGGTTATATTACTGAAGGCCAGATTGTGCTTGAAAGAGAAATGTACAATAGAGGGATATACCCTCCTATAGCAGGACTCCCGTCGCTCTCAAGGCTTATGAAAGATAATATAGGCAAGGGCCTCACCAGGGATGATCATCCGTCTCTGGCCTCGCAGTTATTCGCGTGTTATGCCCATGTAAAAGATGCAAGAGCGCTGGCATCGATCATAGGAGAAGAAGAGCTTTCAGCGCTTGATAAACTGTATCTGAAATTCGGAGAAGACTTTGAGAAAAAATTCCTGAGCCAGGGATATACAGAAAGAAGGACCCTTGAAGAAGGCCTGGACCTGGGGTGGGATGTCATATCGTTGCTTCCTGCAGAAGAACTGGTCAGGATACGCGAAGAAGACCTGAAGAAACACTATAAGAAAAAATCGTGAAGATAAACATTGCAGCCACAAAAACCAATCTTTTAAAGTCCAAGAAGCTGTTATTTCTTACACAGGAAGGCCATGCGCTACTGGACGAGAAAAGAAGGATTCTTGTAAATGAGTTAAATTCTGTTGTTCATATTGTTGACGGATTTCAGCGTAAAGTAGACATTGCTATGCAAGAGGCGTACGGTCTTGTAGATAAGGCACTAGTTATAATGGGCAGAAAGAGACTGGAGGAGCTGGGGTTTTCGATAGATATAAAAACGCGTCTTACTATTTCCGAAAAAAGGATTATGGGGGTAGGCTTACCTATAATAGATATACATATAAAAGAAAATCCGCCATACTATAGCCCGCGCGAAGTAAGTTTTTATGTAGATGAGGTTTCAATAAAGTTCAAAGACGCCCTTAAATTGATAACGCAGCTTGCGGAGAAGAAAATTGCTCTTATAAGGATTGCCAAAGAGGTCCAGAAGACAATAAGAAAGGTAAACGCCCTTGAAAAGATATACCTGCCTTTTTATGAAGACAGCGTAAAATATATAACTGACAGGCTTGACGAAGATTCAAGAGAAGCGTTTTCAATGCTAAAGCTTATAAAGGAAAGGATAAGGGGATGAAAAGCATAGTTGTGGCGCTTGCTGGTGGAGCACCTTCTATCATTACGGCTAAATACGCTATCTATCTTGCGAAACTTTTACAGGTAAAGCTTATAGCTATTTGTGTTATAGACGAAAAAGCCATACAGGAGCTATTAAAGAGCCGCGTATTTGTAGAAATAGAGGCAAAAGAATACGAAATAGATATGGATCAGCAATCGAAACTTTTTATGCAGAGGGTAAAGGCGCTCGCGGAAAATAAAAAAGTGGAATGCGAAACCTTGATTTTAAAAGGAGAAATTCACAGCGAAGTAGTCGATAAGGCAAAAGAGCTTGGGGCAGATTTACTTGTCATGGGCGATTTGAAAGAGGTTTTGTCCTGGCAGGAGGCGCTTTACAGCGAGGGCGAAAGGATCTTCAGAGAATCTACGTGCCCAGTGGTAGTGGTAAAGAACCCTATTTTAGGCAGGTCAGAAGTAGAAAGGTTATATAATGAATTGCAGTAATACAGCAAGGCCCGGGCCAGCTTGATAAATACGGAAGCCCGACCCCTTAATAGGGAGTCGGGCTTCCGCAGGTTTCATAGTAACCTCCTGCAACCTTTTTAATTATTATATGAGGTGAGTCATGTCAGAAAACTTAAAAGGGCTTCTTGAAAAAATAAATCAGGAAGGAATAAAGTCTGGGGAGGAAAAGGCCATGCTGATAGAAGGCAAGGCTAAAAAAGACGCTGAAAAAATCCTGGTAGATGCCAAGAAACTAGCCGATGAAATTGTCCAGAAGGCAAGGCTCGAGACTGAGAAAACCAGGGTAAGCGCCAATCTCAGCGTAAAACAGGCTTCAAGAGACCTTTTACTCGGCCTGAAAGAAGATATAAGAAAGACGCTGAATAAGATCATGTCCATCGAGATAGCAAAATCCATGTCCAGCGAAGAGATAGCAGACATATTAGCAAATTTAATAGAAAAATGCGCCGATAAAAACGGCAAAACAGACGATATAAAAATATTGGTAAATAAAGTTGACCTGGAAAAAATAAAAAACATGGTTATTTCCAAATTAAAAGATAAGATCAGCGCTGGAGTGGAATTCAGGCCGTCGCAGAATATAAACGCGGGTTTTTCTATAAGCTTTGATAAAGGTAAATCGTATTTTGATTTTAGCGACGAAGGATTATTGGAGACATTGTGCGTCTATCTTAACCCTGAACTGGCAAAGATGATAAAATGAAAAATTCTTATTATTATATAATTGCAAGCCTGCCTATGCTTCATTTTGGGATGAAGCCGCCGCTTTCTTATCCTGATTTTCTTGAGGCGTGCAGTCCTGAGTTAAATCAGGATGATATGGATATTCTGGTAAATTTATCAATAGAGCCTTCAGCGCTATGGGAGCCCGACTCCTATAAGGAGTCGGGCTCCCATAGCGCTTTATTAAAGGAGTGGAAGAGGTTCAATAAGAGCCTTGCAAACGAGTTAGTAAGGACAAGGGCTGTTAAAAAAGGCAAAGACCCGAATAAATATTTACGCGGGGATAACGGGGCAGATCCTTTTATTGCGCCTTTGACGCACTGGGCAGTTAGTCAGGATTCTCCCATGGAAGCGGAATTATACCTGGATAGAGTTAGATGGGAAAAGATAGAAGAGATTAAAGAGGGCCATTACTTTGACATGGAATATCTTGCGGCATATGGACTTCAGCTTAAGATATTGGAGCGCTGGCACAGGATTCATTCACTAGACGGCTTAAAGGTTCTGGAAGGATTGACGGAAAAGATATGAGCGCAGAAAGATTTGGGATACTGACCGGCATAAACGGCAACATGGCAAGAGTTGAATTTAAAGACTATGTCATGCAGAATGAGGTGGCGTTTATATTGCATAATGAAGAGCGGCTTAAATCAGAGGTAATACGCGTCACAGGCAATATCGCAGAGCTCCAGATTTACGAAGATACAAAAGGCCTGAGGCTTGGAGAAAAAGTGGAATTTACGGGGGAGCTTCTATCGGTGGAGCTCGGGCCAGGGCTATTGGGCCAGATATTCGACGGCCTGCAGAATCCATTGCCGAAACTGGCAGAAAAATCAGGATTTTTCTTAAAAAGAGGTTTATATCTGGAAGCCTTGGACGATAAATTGGAATGGGAATTTACGCCTGTTGCCAAGGTCGGGCAGGGCGTAAAACCGGGCGAGAAGATAGGTTTTACAAATGAAGGTATTTTTGAACACTGGATAATGGCGCCGTTTGGTTTAAAAGGCGCAGCCACAGTGGTAAAAATAGCAAATAAGGGTAAATATAATATAAAACATACGGTGGCGGAATTAAAAGATGAGCGCGGAAACACCTGTCTTGTCGCTATGTCTCAAACCTGGCCAGTGAAAGTGCCTATCGCGAGTTTTGCTGAAAAATTAAAACCCTCAAAACCTGTTATAACCAAGATAAGGATCATAGATACATTGATACCTGTGGCGCTCGGAGGAACTTACTGTGTGCCAGGGCCTTTTGGTTCAGGCAAAACTGTCCTGCAGCAGCTTATCAGTAAGCATGCGGAAATAGATATCGTGATTATAGCAGCGTGCGGAGAAAGGGCAGGAGAGGTTGTCGAGACGCTAAGGGAATTTCCGCATCTTGTAGATCCCAGAACAAAGAAGAGCCTGATAGAACGCACAGTTATCATTTGCAACACGAGTTCTATGCCTGTTAGCGCGAGAGAATCAAGCGTTTATACAGCTGTTACAATCGCTGAGTATTACCGCCAGATGGGCTTGAATGTGCTCTTATTGGCTGATTCCACTTCCAGGTGGGCGCAGGCAATGCGCGAGATGTCAGGAAGGCTGGAAGAAATCCCGGGAGAAGAGGCATTCCCGGCGTATCTTGAAAACAGGATCGCATCATTTTATGAAAGGGCAGGGTTGGTGAGGCTGCACGACGGAAGTTTCGGGTCTGTGACAATAGGCGGCACAGTGAGCCCTGCAGGAGGAAATTTTGAAGAGCCTGTTACACAGGCTACGTTAAAAGTGGTAGGGGCGTTTCACGGGCTTTCGCGGGAAAGGTCTGATGCCAGAAGATACCCTGCAATAGATCCCCTTGAAAGCTGGAGTAAATATACCAGTTTTATAGACTCAAAAGAGGTGAATCTGGCCCAGGCTGTTTTAAAAAGAAGCTATGAAGCGAAACAGATGATGAAGGTGGTGGGAGAAGAGGGCACGTCTCTCTCTGACTTCATGGCTTACCTTAAAGGCGAGTTCATAGACGATGTATATCTGCAGCAGAACGCGTTTGACGAGGTGGATGCCGCTACAATCGAGGAAAGGCAAAAATACGTTTTTCATGTATTGCATGAAATTATAGGCTCAGAGTTTAATTTTGAAAATAAAGATAGCGCCAGGAAATTTTTCCAGGGATTAAGGCAGGTGTTTATCGAATGGAATTCATCCGAATGGCAGGCTGAAAATTTCAAAAAACAAGAAAACCTGATAAAAGAAAAATGCAAAAAACATATAATCGCATAATCCAGATAGCGGGAAATGTCATCACTGTTGAGGCAAAGGACGTGGGCTACGGCAACCTGGCTGAAATCTCTTCCAGGGCAGGTAAGTCCCTGGCTCAGGTGATAAGGATAGACGGGGAAAAGGTTTATCTTCAGGTCTTTAGCGGAAGCCGCGGGATTTCAACAGGGGACAAGGTGAGATTCTTGGGCCATCCGATGAAAGTATCCTTTACGGAAAATCTTTTAGGCCGTTTATTTAACGGCGCTGGCCTTCCAAGGGATAACGGCCCAACCCTGGAAGAAAACATGATAGAGATAGGCGGGCCTTCGGTAAATCCAGCCAAAAGGATTATCCCAAGGAAAATGATACGTACCGGAATCCCGATGATAGATATATTCAATTCTTTAGTAGAATCGCAGAAGCTTCCGATATTTTCAGTGCCAGGAGAGCCTTATAATGAGTTATTGGCGCGCATTGCAATGCAGGCAGAGATTGACCTGATAATCCTCGGCGGCATGGGCCTTAAATACGACGATTATCTTTTCTTCAGAGATACACTTGAGAAAAACGGGTCATTATCCAGGGCCATATTTTTTGTTCATACCGCGCAGGACCCGACCGTAGAGTGCCTTTTGGTGCCTGATTTGAGCCTCGCAGTGGCAGAGCAGTTTGCTTTACAAGGTAAAAGAGTGCTCGTGCTATTGACAGACATGACGAATTTCTGCGATGCTTTGAAAGAGATCTCTATTACCATGGAACATATCCCTTCCAATAGAGGATATCCGGGAGATTTATACAGCCAGCTCGCAAGCCGCTACGAAAAGGCAGTTGATTTTGATTCAGCAGGGTCTATAACAATCCTGGCTGTTACCACGATGCCGGGAGACGATGTTACGCACCCTGTGCCTGACAACACAGGCTATATCACAGAAGGCCAGTTTTATCTCAGGAATAAATTCATAGAGCCTTTCGGGTCACTCAGCCGCTTAAAGCAGCTCGTGAACGGAAAAACCAGGAAAGATCACCGGACTATCATGGACAGGATGATTCAATTATTCAGCGATTACAGAGAGGCCCTTGAAAAACAGGCAATGGGTTTTCATATGAGCGAATGGGACAAAAAACTCCTTAAATACGGAAAGGCGTTCGAAGAAAAAATGATGAACCTTTCTGTGGATATACCTCTTGAAAAGGCCCTTGACCTTGGATGGCAGATCCTGGCTGAAAACTTCGAACCGGCTGAGACAGGCATCAAGACAGAGCTTGTAAAAGAATTCTGGCCGAAAACCTCCTCCATTGCGTAGATTGGAGGATGTTAAAATAAATCATTAATTCCTTAACCAATTTTGCAAATTGCTGTTGCAATTTGCAAAATTCAACGGTGACTAAACATTGGCGAAGATTAAATTCACAAAAGGCGAATTAAAAAAACAGCGTGACGCATTAAAAAGATTTGAGCGTTATCTGCCCATATTGCAATTAAAGAAACAGCAGATGCAGCTTGAGATACAGCGTGCTCGTCAGAGGTTAAATCAGAAGATAGAAGAGCTGGATAATCTAGAAAATGATATAAGCGAATGGGCAGGCCTTCTGGAAGAGCCGGGCGATTATGTGGCAAATTGGATAAAGCCGAAAAATATTGTTACATCCGGCCTTAATATCGCGGGCGTGGATATTCCGGTATTCGAAAGAGTTGATTTTGAAGAAGCGGAATATGATTTATTTCTAACGCCTCTATGGGTGGATACGGCTATTATAGCGTTAAGGAAATTTATAGGGCTTCTGGAGGAGAAAAAGGTATTGAATAAACAGCTGGAAACATTGACTAAGGAGCTCAGGATAACAAACCAGAGGGTAAACCTTTTTGAAAAAGTAAAGATCCCGGAGTGCGTTGAAAACATAAGGCGCATAAGGATTTACCTGGGCGACCAGCAGGCAAGCGCAGTGGGCAGATCCAAGATAGCGAAGAAGAAGATCGAAAGGATGAGCTTGGAGGCAGTTCTGGCATGATAGTTAAAATGAAAAAGATAATTCTGGTGACGCAGTCAAAGGATATGGGCGTCACGCTTGAATCCTTAAGGAATCTCGGGCTTTTGCACGTGGAGCATGAGAACCTGCCGCTAGGCGAAAATATAGCAAAGATGAAAGAAGACAGGCTCCGCGCAATAAAAGCTATGGCGATTCTACCAGATATAGAAAATCAGAGATTTTTGAATGGAGGTGAGGGGGATATCGTAGCTAGAATTCTGGATTTGATGGATGAAAAAGAAACTCTGATAGAAAAACTTCACAGAATAAAACACGAAATAATGATGTGGGAAGACTGGGGTGATTTTGACCCGGAAATCATTGAACAAATGTCGGATAGCAGGGTCTGGGTAAAGCTGTGCAAAATTACGCTCCGGGAAAAGAAAAATATCCCTGAGGGCGTTATCCTGGAAGAGCTGTTTAGAAAAAAGAATATTATTTATTGCGCTGCGATTTCAGAAAAAGAAATTACACTGCCTTTTGAAACTCTTGCATTGCCTGAAATGAGCCTCAAACAGATGATCGCTGAAGAGAAAAGACATGGATTCAGGATAAAGGAAATAGAAAAAAGGTTTTTGGAGACGGCTGTATATAAAAATGCGCTGGGGCAGTACGAAAAATATTTAAATTCAGCGATAGAATTTAATGAAATAGCCGAAGGAGCCGGCAGGTTTGAAAAACTTTCCTATATAAAAGGCTATTGCCCTATAGATAAGGCTGGCGTTATCGATAAGGCCGCCTTAAAAGAAAAATGGGCAATCCTGGTAAGCGATCCGGATGAAAACGAAGCGCCTCCGACATTAATAAGAAATCCAAAATGGGTCAGGATAATAGAGCCGATGTTCAATATCATAAATACCATACCCGGATACAGGGAGATAGATATAAGCCCGCATTTTCTGATATTTTTTTCAATATTTTTCGGAATGCTCATAGGCGACGCAGGCTATGGCTTGGTGTATTTTATCGCGGGCCTCGCGATGCAGAGAAAATTCAAACAGTTAAAGGATAAGTCTATATTCTTTTTAACCTATGTCTTGAGCAGCTGCGCTATTATCTGGGGACTTATGACAGGTGTGTTTTTCGGGTCGCACGCGTGGCTGAAACCCATAGCGCCTTATTTCGCTGATATCACAAACGTGCAGGCGTTTTGTTTCCTGATAGGGGCTATACAGTTGAGCATAGCGCATATCTGGAAATTTTTAAAGAAAATACCTTCTTTAAAGGCGCTGAGCGACGTGGGCTGGATATGTATTTTATGGTCGGTGTATTTTCTGGCAAAGACACTGATATTAAGTTTTGAATTTCCGGGTTTTGGAAAATGGATTTTTATAATTGGTTCAGCGCTTGTTATTTTATTTACAAATCCGGTAAAAAATATTTTTGTCGGCATCGGAACCGGTTTGGGGGATTTTTTATTGAAAGTTGTAAATAGCTTTGCGGATATAGTGTCTTATATAAGGTTATTTGCAGTAGGGCTTGCAGCAGTGACAATAGCGGATGCGTTTAACCAAATAGCAGGCAGCATAGGAGCAGGCAGTGTTTTAAACGTTTTATTGAGCGTGTTTGTGCTTTTCGCAGGCCATACGCTGAATCTTGTAATGGGTATACTGGCGATATTGGTTCACGGGGTAAGGCTGAACGTCCTTGAATTTTCAAGCCATCTGGATATGGAATGGTCAGGCGTTAAATATTCGCCTTTTAAAAGCGTTAAATAAAACAAGGTCCCTCGCGACAGCATAGTAAAATGCCGGTCACTCGGGATCAAATTTTACTTCGTAAAATTTGGGAGGATATATGGATGCAAATGCAGTAGTTCAGTTTAAGGATATTGGGATAGCAGGCGCAGCGCTTGCTTTTTCAGCAGTTGGTTCTGCAGCAGGCACAGGCGTGGCAGGCATGGCAGCTATAGGGGCATGGAAAAAGTGTTTTGCCCAGAATAAACCGGCGCCATTTATATTTCTGGCGTTTGTGGGAGCTCCGCTCACGCAGACTATATATGGAATGATAGTGATGAATGCCTTGATAGAGGCGAGTAAAAAAGTGCAGAATCTGGGAATATTAAGCGCTTTGGGTATGCTGGCAGGCGTTGCAATAGGTTTTTCAGCGTGGTATCAGGGAAAAGCAGCTGCCTCAGCAAGCGACGCAATGGGGGAGACAGGTAAAGGCTTCGGAAACTATCTTATGGTCCTCGGTATTATTGAAACAGTCGCTATTTTTACAATGGTGTTCACCCTGATGGCGATAGGAAAGGTGCAGTAAAAATTGGCGGGGACGACGGGATTCGAACCCGCGACCTATTGATCGACAATCAATTATTCTATCCAGCTGAACTACGTCCCCCAATGATAATTAATAAGTATATAGTCTTCAGAGCTAACTGTCAACTGTGAAAAATTTGGTGGGCGATACAGGGCTCGAACCTGTGAAACCTCTTCGGTGTAAACGAAGCGCTCTACCAGCTGAGCTAATCGCCCTTTAAGTGCTTTACTAATATACATCACCCACCAGCCTATTTCAAGCACTAAATTTTTGAAAAACTAGAAATTCAACAATGTCAATTTTCTAGTTGTTTTCTTGTCCCCCTCCCCAGGGGGCAAAAGTCTTTGAAAATTTCTGTTGTAGAAACTATATTTAAAAATGGT
>JAHJGB010000170.1 GCA_018824725.1 Candidatus Omnitrophota bacterium | reverse complement strand
CTGGATGTCGGACAAGCCTTTAAAAAAAGGGGTCGGCATAATTTTGCGATGCGCTACCCAGGAAGTAAAATGCCTTGTAGAAAAGATCAGTAGAAGGATCAATTCTTCCACATTAGCTGTCTTAGAAGAAGAGGCGCTGGAACTAAGATCAAACGAGGCAGCAGTGGTAACGCTTAAATCAGAAAAACCAGTGGTCCTGGAAAGGTTTGATTTTATAAAAGAACTTGGCAGATTTGTGATAGAAGACCATCATGTGTTGCAGGGCGTGGGTATAATCACTGGGCTAAAATAATATTTCTCCATCCAGATCCGCAGCTTTTAATTCCTTTTCGCTGAACCCCATAGCTTTGAGCAGGGTAGGCACTATATCATAGATAGAGGGAGATTTTTTTATTATCTTTTTATTTGACATTATGATGCCTGGTATGAGCTCTGGGTCAAACAGATGGTCGCCTGACCATTTTTTAAGGTTGTCTTCCATGGTATTCTCTGGGACTGCGCCTAAAGCTGTCTGCCATGAGGCCCTGTATCCGATATTAAAACCTATATAAAGATCAGGCGCATTTTTTGTATAGGGACCGCGGAATATACCTTCTCTAGTATAGACATTATTTATTACCTTTTTATTATATTTATCGTCATGCCATTCTTTAAGCTTTTCTGCAAGTTCTTTTTTTAGAAGCCCTGTCTCTTGGCCGGGTTTGACTATGCCGTAGCGTTCACGGCCTTCCTGGTTTATATAGATACCTCCGAAACCGATAGCATATGCCTTTGTATTTGACCAGTCTATGTCCATTAAAAGCTCTCCGCCTGATTTTTGTGAAGGGTCTTTCAGCTTTAGATAGCCGTTTTCTTTTAACCAGCTGTTGAGATGAACAGCCCTTCTGAATGTATTGAATCCATGATCAGAGAGGACTATAAGGATATCGTCATTACTAATAGCGCCTAATACATCTCCAAGTATTGAGTCCATTTTGACATACCATGATCTTATAGTATCTTTATAATCCTGCTTTAGCGTATCTTCATATAGCGGATGATCTTTATCAGTATAACGCCAGAACATGTGCTGCGCTATATCAGATGTCTCAAAATAAGAGAAGAGGATACCTTTTTTTAAACGGTTTAGCTCAAAATCAAGCATGGATTTTTTCTCTTTAAGGTCTTCATTCATTTGTTCCAATAAGGCATCTTCAGAGAGACGTTTTTCATTTACAGCCCATGTATCCATAGGCATGCCCTGGGTATGATACAGGCCTATGTTCTGAGCAAGCTCTTTGCTGTAATCTGTAGGATAAGATATCTTAAAAAATGGATCTCTGGGGTCAAAATTAATAGGGCTTATATAAAGTTTAAATCCAGGCTGTGATTCAACAAGATAAAATTTAAATATGCCTTTTATTTTTTTGAAAGGAGATATTTTAAAGACTACCTCTTTCCAGCTGCTCCATCTGCCTGGCTCTAATCTGAACTGATTATTCTGATATTGTATTTCAATAGACGAGTCTTCTTTTATAGTTACGCTGAAAGGTACCTGGATATTTTTATTATCTTTTGCATTTAACGAGGCTATTTTAGGGCCTATGAGGTTCAAGATCATATATGGCGATTTTTTTATCCGGGATACCTTACCGCCTGTAACCTTTTCTGTGTTGATATCTTCTGTGGTATAAAAGGTAAAGGTGCCTTCTGTGCCGAGTATATCAGGCACTCCCATCCCTGAAAGCATCTTTCCGTATATTTTATCAGGAGGAAATGTCACTGGGCATGCAATTATCACAGACGGCACTTTTTTACTGGAGGCATATTGCCAGAAGCATTTACTTTTTATAACGCGGTTAGGTCTGAAGTTTTTGATGTTTGAAAGCGATAAGTCGAGTTTATAGGTGTTTGGATCCCTTATAATAAAATCAAACAAGCCGTTTTTACCTGGATTTTGGCCTGTCGCAAAACCTGACCATGCGACTGGAGACTGAGAGGGGTTTGTAGTAGAAAGTTTTGAATATGAGCCGTTTGCCCTGAGCCTTGAGAAATTCGGAAGCTTTCCCTGTTGCATCATAGGCTCTATAATGTCCGGACTAAGGCCGTCAAAACCTACGATTATAATTTTTTTATCAAAGACATTTTCTTTTTTGAACATTTTTTTAGCTCCCCATATTATTATGCCTGAAACTATGGTTATTGATATGATAATCAAAAATAATTTCCAATTATTCTTGATGAATCCAAATCCTTTTTTAAAAATAAAAGGGAATATACCCAGAAAGCCAAGTAATGCTGTCAGGAGCCAGCCTCCTAAGGTGAAAATTGTATATCCGCTTCCTGGATCAATATATGCAAAAATCATTTTATAATAGTATGAATGTCAGTTTATGTATCCTAATGCCTTTAGCCTGTCTAATTCTTCTTTGTCATACGTTGCGATGCTGGATTCTCCTCCAGTAAATGCCTTCCATATTTTTAAATTATTATCCTGCAGCTTATGAATTATACTTCTAAACTTTAGTTTCAGGAATATGTCAGGGATAGAAGTCATTATAGCGTATTTTTCTTCTTTATCCTTGGAATTATTAAACAGTTTTGTTGCCAGGCCGAATTCAGGGAAATTTTCCTTTTTTAAAAGTTTCTCAATTGCCCAGGATATGCAGAAAAACTGTTTTGAATTTACAAAATGCCAGTCTTTGTAAAAAATAGAACCCCATTCATTTCTGTCTTTTTTATGTTTATATCCGACTTCTTCCGATATTACCAATCTGTTATCCCAGAAATCTTGATTTTCTTCTCTTATGAGAGAAAGGAGCGAATCGCCTTCAAGGATAAACTTGTCTGTATTTATACCAGCAAGTTCCAAGATAGTAGGCATTATATCTAATAATTGGACTGGCTTGGTTATTTT
>JAHJGB010000169.1 GCA_018824725.1 Candidatus Omnitrophota bacterium | reverse complement strand
GTCAAATCTTTTTGCGCCTTCAACATCCAGATATTCGCTTTCTTCTGTATGGCCGAACGTAGAGCTGGAAAGGACCGCGACTATAAGCTTTATCCCTTTCAGCTTAAATTGTACAAGGCTTGAAAGCGCCTCCATATCAGTGTCCAGCATTATGGATATAAGCGTTGAGCCATAAGGAGTTATAAAACTCGCCTCATCCAATGTTTCGCTTAAGGTGTAAGAACTATCCGCCCTAACCCTTGCCAGGTATTCTAATATTTTATATAAATGAGAATCGCCTTTACCCAAAGGTAATATCGCCACCTCTTTTGTAAATCCCACGATCTGCACAAATGCGCCGATATTCATAAGAAACCTTGCGATAGATCCTGCTATTTTTACAGAATATTCCAGTGTTGTTTCCCTGCCGGCTCCTATATCATTTCCTTTTTTAAGGTCTAAAACTATGGTGACTTCCTGGATTGAGTTGCGCTCAAACTGTTTTACTATCAATTTATTATGCCTTGCCGAGGATAGCCAGTGTATCCGGCTCATAGAATCTCCGCGCTGGTATTCCCTTATGCCAAAAAACTCATGGCTATCTCCGCTTATTTTCGCTGTCTCAACGCCCATCCAGGAAACAGATCCGCTGGCAAGAGGCGGAAAAGCGAATATCCTGAAAAAAGAAGGATAAACAATAATATTTGACATTATACTTAAAGTCCTTTTCATCCTGAAAAAGCCAAGGGCATCCTGGGAGATAATCTCAATAGGCCCCACTTTCCATAATCCTCTTTTATAGCATTCAACCGCGTGATGAAAACTTATTTCCTCTTTCGGTTTGATTTCAAGGACAAATAAAGACGCCTTTTCTTTCCCTGGCTTGGCTGCCGGAAAATAATCCATTATCTCGAAAAAAGATACGCCCCTTGAAATATTGTTGCGGATGTTCATTTTGATATTCAGCATTTCGTCTTCAAAAGCGGTCTCCTGCACCGTACGTTGTATGTTTATGTTAGGGATATTTAACCGCATATGAAAATAAGAAAGGACAAACATGACAAAGGCTATCACAAAAAATATATACACCATTGTTATGTCAGTATTCCAAGCGATGGCTAAAAGGACTATTACAGTTAAAAGGAGTGAGATGCCTCTTAAGGTTAGCATGTATTAAACCGGCACAGGGACCTTTTTTAATATATGATTGACCGTATCTTTTGCGGTCAGGCCTCGCACTATGGAGCGCGGCTGCAAAATAAGCCTGTGTTTAAGAACTGAGTAAGCAAGATTTTTGACGTCGTCAGGTATTACATAATCTCTTTTATCAAGAAATGCCAATGCCCTTGATGTGCGCATAAGCGCCAGGGACGCCCTCGGGCTAGCACCGAGCTTTATATCGCCTGGCATGCTCCTCGAGGCAGAGACTATCTGGACTACGTAATCTACCACTTTCTGGTCTATGTGGACATCCATTACAGCCTTTTGAACTTCAATTATATCCGCTATGCTGACCACGCTCTGTAAAGTTTCTATGGGAGATTCCTTAAGATTTCTCGTCAATATACTGGCTTCTTCCTGGTTAGACGGGTAACCTACCGCGAGCTGCATTAAAAACCTGTCTACCTGCGACTCAGGCAAAGGATATGTCCCGTGGAATTCTATCGGATTTTCAGTGGCTATTACAAAAAACGGGGCCGGAAGTTCTCTTACAATCCCGTCAATGGTAACCCTGAACTCCTGCATAGCTTCGAGAAGCGCTGACTGGGTCCTGGGAGTAGTCCTATTTATTTCATCGGCCAGAACTATATTCGCGAATACCGGGCCTTCATTGAATTCAAATTCCCCGCTCTTCTGATTATATATAGAAACTCCGGTAATATCTGAAGGCAAAAGGTCTGGCGTAAACTGAATTCTTTTAAATTTACCTGCTATGGATTTTGCAAGGGTGCGGGAAAGCATTGTCTTGCCAAGGCCGGGTACATCTTCCAGCAGCACATGGCCGTTCGATATAAGACCCACTATTACAAGCTCTATCACATCGCGCTTGCCTACTATTACTTTTGAAATATTATCGATAAGTTTTTGAGGGATCTCATGAAGGTCTGGCACAATTTCCTCCTTTTGCGGGTTTGGTATTAATTTTAAATATAACATATCCGCATTGTATTGTCAAAAATAAAAAAGCCCGCGGCGATTTCTCGCCGCGGGCTTTAGGTACAAAACGTCATTGCGACAATTTATTTATTAGTACATCCCTCCAGGAGGCATGCCGCCCGGCATTCCGGCTGGGCCATGACCTGATTTATCTTCTTCAGGTATGTCAGCTATAAGGACCTCTGTCATAAGCAGTAAGCCTGCTATGCTGGATGCGTTTTCCAGAGCTGTCCTGGCTACCTTTGTAGGGTCTATAATACCTGATGCGACCATATCCACATATTCACCGCTTTCAGCGTCATAGCCTACGTTCTGTTTTTCGCCTTTTACCTTGTTAACCACAACAGAGCTTTCCATACCTGCGTTTTCCGCTATCTGGCGGATAGGTTCTTCAAGGGCGCGTTTTATGATATTGACGCCTATCTTCTCATCGCCTTCTACCTTTAAATCATCCAGCTTCGGAGCGCATCTCAGGAAAGCAACTCCGCCGCCAGGAACAATTCCTTCCTCTACAGCAGCCCTTGTAGCGTGGAGAGCATCTTCAACCCTTGCTTTCTTTTCCTTCATCTCTGTCTCTGTCGCTGCGCCGACATTTATTACAGCCACCCCACCTGCGAGTTTTGCAAGACGTTCCTGCAGTTTTTCTTTGTCATAATCTGAGTCTGTTTCCTCTATCTGCCTTTTCAGCTGGGCAATCCTGGCATTGACATCGCTGGACTTACCGGAACCCTCGACTATAGTTGTCTCTTCTTTTCCCACAGTAACTCTTTTTGCTTTTCCTAAATCATCAAGCCCTATGTTCTCGAGCTTTATGCCCAGGTCTTCTGTGATCGCCTTGCCATTTGTAAGAATTGCTATGTCTTCCATCATTGCCTTACGCCTGTCGCCGTAACCAGGAGCTTTTACCGCGCAGCAATTAAGCGTGCCTCTCAGTTTATTCACTACGAGCGTTGCAAGGGCCTCGCCCTCAATGTCCTCTGCTATTATGATAAGCGGCTTACCTGAACGCGCTATCTTTTCCAATAAAGGAAGCATATCCTTCATTCCTGAAATCTTTTTCTCGTGAATAAGGATATAAGGATCTTCTATTACTGCTTCCATCCTCTCTGCGTCTGTTACAAAGTAAGGAGAAAGATATCCCTGGTCAAACTGCATGCCTTCCACAACATCCAGGGTCGTGGCCATTGACTTTGCTTCTTCAACTGTAATAACTCCATCTTTACCGACCTTCTCCATTGCCTCTGCTATGAGTTCGCCTATTGCTATATCATTGTTGGCAGCTATTGAAGCAACCTGAGAGATCTCTTTCTTGTCTTTTATGGATTTGGACATCTTCTTTAAATTTTCCACTACATGCGCCACTGCCTTGTCAATCCCGCGCTTTAACCCGGTCGGATTTGACCCTGCAGTAACATTTTTCAAGCCTTCCTTATATATTGACTGAGCAAGCACAGTCGCTGTGGTTGTGCCGTCTCCGGCTAAATCGCTTGTCTTTTCAGCAACCTCTTTTACCATCTGAGCGCCCATGTTTTCGTATGGGTCTTTTAGTTCAATTTCCTTTGCAACGCTGACTCCGTCTTTGGTGATTGTGGAGGAGCCGAATTTCTTTTCCAGAATAACATTTCTTCCTTTCGGGCCTAGCGTAGCTTTTACAGCCTGCGTCAGCTGGTCAATGCCCTTAGCCAGCTTCTGCCTGGCCTCTTCGCTGAATAATAACTGCTTTGCCATTTTCTTATCCCCTTTCTTTTATTTGATTATTGCTAAGATATCCTCTTCCTTTAATATAAGATACTCTTCTTCCTTATAACTGACTTCTGTGCCTGAATATTTGCCGAAAAGCACTGTATCGCCTTTTTTGACTTCCAAAGGCTCTACTTTGCCGCTTTCAAGAACCTTGCCCTTGCCCACACTCACTACCTCGCCTTTTTGAGGCTTTTCCTTGGCAGTATCTGGTAAAACAATGCCCCCCTTTGTCTTTTCCTCTGCTTCCAGCCTTTTCACGAGAACTCTGTCGCCTAAAGGTTGAATTGCCATACTACACCTCCTTGTTTTTATCAGCACTCTACTTAGAGGAGTGCTATTTATAGCCAATATAATACTAAAAATCTGTTTTCTTGTCAAGAGAAATCTTACTATGGCCTACTATGGAAGCCCGACTCCCATCAGTTCTTTTGATGGGAGTCGGGCTTCCATCAAAAGCTCACTTATTCAATTCAAAGGAAATCACTACATTGAAGGTAACCTGATATTGGTTCATGCCTTGCGGAAATGTCGGAAATGGACTCGCATCTCTTATGCTGTCTATAGCTATATTCCTTAATAGAGGGTCTTCTATTGACTTGGCGTCAATTATCATTATATGGAGCAGTTCTCCGCTGGCAGCTACTACAAAAGACAGAAAAACCTCTCCCTGGCTGGCGCTTCCCTCTTTTAAATAATTCCTGTCAGCGTAATATCTTATTTTTTCCCTGACAGCTCTGTAGTAGCCTATATAAGTGGCTTTTCTGCCTTTATCTTTTTCGTCATTCACAACTGTTTCAAATTTTCTGCCTTTAGCGCCTATTACAGCCCTTGAGTTTGAGCTTATGGTTTCAACGATCGGCTCCTCTTTTTTAACCTGATCCTTTGTTGAGGCAGGCGGCGGGTTTACTATATCCTCTTTTTTTACCTCAGGTAATGCTTCGGGCGCCTTGGGAGGCAAAACGTAGGGCACGCCAACTTCTGGTTTCTGGCCAATAACTTTTTTAGGCTGCTCTTTAACCTTGAAATACGCCACTTTGATAGGCTTGACAGGCGATTTTTTGGGCAGCGCTCCAGTATACGGGGCGCTCAAGAATATAGCGAAATGCAAAAGCATGGAAATCAAAAAAGCGAGTTGGAGCGTTTTATTCTCTGACATTTGTATTAATGATAACAATTGCGCTTCGCTTTGTCAATATTACCATTTATAGATTGCACCGAGTTCGAAATTTCGTTCAGGCGCAGAATAGTAAACCTTCTTGGTAGAAGCCCCTGTCTGTTTTGCAACATATTCTGAATATTTTTCATTAAAAATATTATTAACGCCTGTATATATTTCTAAAAAATTATTTTTATAGGATAATCTCCCGTCTGCTGTAATATAGCTTTTAACTTTAGATAATTCATTATTTGTATCATTTATTGCATAACGTTCTCCTATAAATCTGCTTACAAGAGAAATATCATAATTTTTAAAGCCTGCGCTTAGGCCGCTATTATATTGCTGCCTCGGGACCATTGGCATGTCTTTGCCGTTATAAGCGCCTCCTCTGAACTTAGGCTCCACATAAGTATAGTTAGTAAAAAATTCCAGTTTGTTTAAAAAATAGGCGTCTATTACTTTTAATAAATCTGTTTTTAGGCCGAGCTCTATGCCTTTACGCCTTGTCTTTGGATAATTTTCAGTATTGCCCGGATATGCGGTAGGATTCACGTATATCTCATTATCTATGTCTATCCAGTAAGGGGTCGCGTTAAGTGTTGAGATATTATGAAAATTATGTTTAATACCAAATTCATACTGAATCCCTGTCTGCTGTTTAAGATTCGTGTTTAGTCCTGCTGCGGTAAAGGTAGGAGGCAACGCAGTGCTGTACCATTCATCAGTAGCGAGGAACCTGAAAGTTTCTTGAACATCTAAATATACATTGGAGTCTTTCGCATATTCATATTTCATTCCTCCGCCAAATATGGTCTCGCTCGGCGTACTGGTAACATAAGCAACGCTTGGGCTCTTCTGGTCAAACCTATATCTTGCCCTCTGGTACCTTGCGCCTCCGTTTAAAAATAAATTTTTAAACACCTCATATTCAGAATAATTATAAAATCCCAGTTCCTCCTTATATATGCTTAGGTCATCCGTATTCCACTCGCTGCCCCTTATGGTATGTTTTATATCATAATAATCTATACCTGTAACAATATTAAGCTTTCTCCCGTCTATATCTTTATCGTAGACGTCCTTTACCGTAACGCCGCGCGTATCTATCGCATAGCTTGTTCCCATAGGAAATCCGTCATAATAAAACCAGGAAAACGCGTCTCTATTCTTGTAAGAATAATCTATTGTAAATTTTCCTAAATCCGCGTCGTGGAACTGCGGCTTTGCGTCCACAGAGAGTTTTACATATCTATCTTTCGTCAAGGCGTAATCCGAAGCCATTGCTGACCCCCGCCTGCCGTATTGATCCAACTTCCCCTGATCATCCAGCCCCCCTGGCATTCCATAATCATCCTTATGCCAGCCTCCGCTTATACCGAGCGATAAGAGATCTGTCGCGTCAAGATCAACCCTGGCATTAGCATCTCTTGCAAGAAGGCTGCTGTTAACCCTGTAGCCCTCTGTGTCGTAATACTTAGAATAAAAATAATAAGAGACTTTCTTCTCTCGTCCCTGTATTTCCATATCATCCTGCCGCGTATTATAACTACCAAGCATAGTCCCGACTCTACCTGAAAATCTACCCGCGCCTTTCTTTGTTATGATATTTATTACGCCTCCCACTGCGTTATCTCCGTATAGGACAGAACCGGCTCCTCTCACCACCTCTATCCTTTCTATCGATTCAACAGGTATCTGCAGCCAATCAGGCCCTGACGTATCTACCGGATTGATCTTTCTCCCATCTATAAGAACAAGAATATTGGTTATAGACGTATCAGCAAATCCCCTGATATCGACTCTATTGGTTTTATCGCTTGAATTATTGTAAACATTAAGTCCGGCTTTTTCTATTAATACTTCCGGGATATTCTTTGCATGAGAAGATTTAATTTCTTTGCTCCCTATAACAGTGACATTTGAAGTCGTATCGTAATCATACTGCTCCATTCTCGTAGGCGTTACGACTATCTTTTCCAATTCAACATCGCTGTTTTCATCTGTATCCGCATAAACAAAACTTACGCTAAGAACCGCTATCATTATAATACTAAAAGATATCCTTCTCATCACACCCTCCTTAAAAAGCAAAAACCCTTGACGCGAAAAATCGCATCAAGGGCTGCACCCTGGTTTACTTGGCCCTTTGCCGCCCGTCGCAGCAAAAAAATATATCAAATATACCGTAAGGTTTTCTGGCTCAAGGCATCCTACTTTCCGCGCCTTCTCATCCGCCTGAAGCAGACAATGGCTTTTTGCAGATTTCGTTCCTTTTACAGCAGCGGGGCTGCGCTGAATTTACATCAGCTTCCCTTAGACAATATAAAATTACTATTCAATTTTTCTTCTTTATACACCAATAGCCTAAACGTGTCAATCTTTTTTTACCAGAAATATATGCGGCCGCGAGGTAAGCGGGTTATCTTTTACTATAACAACTGTCTTATAAGCCTCTTCTATTGTTTTATAATTCAACACCTCGCCCGGAACGCCTTTACTTTTTATGACCCCTTCACTCAGCAGAATAAGTTTGTCGCAATAATCCGAAGCCAGGTTCAGGTCATGTAATATCGCCACGATGGTCAGGACAGACTCCTTGTTCATTTTCCTCAATAATTCGAATATTTGGACCTGGTGGTTTATATCAAGATGGGTGGTAGGTTCGTCCAGAAATAAAATTTTCGGCTCCTGCGCAATGGCCTTGGCAATAATCACCCTCTGCCTTTCGCCTCCGCTCAATTCATCAATAAACCTGTCTTTCAGATGAAGCGCATCCACAAATTCCAGCGCCTCTAAGGCAATCTTTAAATCTTTCCTGGATTCAAGGCCAAACCTGCTTATATAAGGTATGCGGCCCATTAAAACCACATCTATCACCCTGAACGGAAATACAAACACGGTATCCTGCGGCACCACAGCCATAATAATTGCCAATTCCTTCAAACTCATACCTGCCAGATTTCTGCCTTCCAGAAAAATATCTCCTTTGAAAGGCCTAATCAGCTTTGTAGCAGTTCTCAAAAGAGTGGTTTTGCCTGAGCCGTTAGGCCCTATTATACCGGTAAAATCGCCTTTTTGGACATTAAACGAAATGCCTTTTAATATCTCTGAATTATTATAACCTGCGCGAATATCTGAGAAAGAAAACATTATTTGAAATATGCCTTTCTGGATTTTTTTAACACGTAGATAAAAAACGGGACTCCTATAAAAGAGGTTATTACTCCTATAGGAACTTCTTTGGGCGCTAATATGGTTTTGGAAAATATATCGCATAACAAAAGAAAGATCGAGCCCATTAAAACACTTGCCGGCAAAAGCAGCCTGTGGTCAGGGCCTATAAGCTTCCTTGCGACATGAGGCATCATTAGCCCCGTAAAACCTATTATTCCGCAAATAGAAACAGCAAGGCTTGTTACAAAAGCCGCAACTCCCAGAAGTATTATTTTAACTTTTTCTGTGTCTATGCCCAGATGCCTGGCCTCTTCTTCCCCTAATGATATGGCATTCAGTTCCCTTGAAAATACAAATGAAACCAAAAACCCCGCCAGGGACGCAGCTAGCAGTATTAAAACCGGGCTGATTCTATAAACCTGCAGATTTCCGAGCAGCCACCAGATTACTGAATGAATATTTGCCCCGGACGAATTTGAAACAAAAAACATCAGGATGCTTGAAAGGAGCCCATTAACTATAATACCGGCTATTATCATATTCTCGGGAGACATGCGGCCGTCTATTTTTGCAAGTTTATAAACAAGGAATATTGTAATGACCCCTCCCAGAAACGCCATAATGTTCACGCCTATCCCCAATGATACGAATAAAAGCCCGATAACAGCGCCTAATCCTGCGCCGGAAGATACACCTAGGACATAAGGCTCTGCCAGAGGATTCCTTAATACAGTCTGCAATATCACTCCTGCCACGCTTAAGCCTGCGCCCGCAGCCACTGCCAATAGAGCCCTGAATAACCTCAGTTTTAGGATTTCAAAAAATGCCGGCTCAAAAATTTTATCTGCAGGCACCTTTACAGCGCCTATAAAAATATTCAAAACAATAAGCGCCAATAAACAGAAAATTAGTATAAATAGAAACCGCGTTATGCTGAATTTATTCATAAAATATCCTGTTAAGCATCTCCACTGCCTCTACAGCCCTCGGGCCAGGCCTTAAAACCAGGTCCGGATCCAGATCCCTGTATATTCTATGGTTTTTTACGGCATTTATAGAGCCCGGGAAATTGCTTTTATCCGCAAAACCTACTGCCAAAATTATATCCGGATTCCTGTCTATCAATACCTCGTAGCTGAAAATACCTGAGTCATTTTTGATATCCCACGCGATATTTTCCCCGCCTGCCAGCCTTATAATATCACTTACAAAAGAAGACACTGTTACGAGCGGGTCATCGAATAGCTGGACAAAAACCTTTGGCGCAGGCCCTTTTCTCTTCCTGGAAATATTTTCTATCCTAAGCCGCATATCACGCAGGATATTTTCCGCGTCCTGTTCTTTATTAAAAATAATTCCGAGTTGCCAAATATCGCTGTACAGCTCTTCCATTGTCTTCGGAGAAATCTTTATAACCTTTATGCCCAGGCTGTTGAAATAATCCTCCCTGGTCTTGCCAAGCCCTGAATTTACCAGGATATAATCTGGCTTTAATAAAATTATCCTTTCTATATTCGGATTATTAAAGGTGCCGAGCCGCTCTATATTATTTACTTCTTGGGGATAATCGGAAAAATCATCCAAGCCTATAATTGAATTGCCCAGTCCCAGGCTGAATAAAATTTCAGTTGTATTTGGGGCGAGAGAAATTATCCTAGGCGCTGCCTCTAACCGGCAGGCAAAAACCAGCAACAAAACTACTACTGCTAAAAATATTTTTCTCATAATCCAAACAACTATAAAAACGACTTTGTTGATTTTCTAGTTAGGAACATTGCATGTCAATATAAAAGTTGCAATCTACTATTGGAGTCCGGCTCCCCATGGGGAGTCGGACTCCAATAGTTAATACTCTATCCCTCTTCTTGCATTTATCTGTTGCATGAAAGGATGTTTTTTGTCCACCATTATGGTCACGTAATCTGCAAATTTTTCCAGTTCAGAAATATCGCCCCTGCCTGTCAGTATAAGCTCAACATCTTTTGGAACCTTTTTAATCAATTTTAGAAATTCTTTTTTACAGCTAAACCCCTGGTCTATGACGTTTATAATCTCGTCCAGGATAACCATGTCGTATTTGCCGCCAAAAATAGCCTTTCTTGCTTCTGTAATTTCTATCTTCATGGATTTTTTTGTTTTTCCTCTGCCATTAAACATGGGATGCTGCTGTTCATATTTCACTATTTTTATATTCCTTATTTTCCTCGCCGATATTTCTTCGCCGCAAACTAATTTTTTGGGTTTTAAAAATTGGAATATAATAACCTTGAGCCCCTGGCCGCTTGCGCGCATAGCAAGGCCGAAACTCGAAGTAGTCTTACCCTTACCATTCCCAGTATAGATATGTATCATATTTTACATTAAGGTATTTTTACCTAAAAGCGTAAGCGCAGTCACTATGACAGCTGCTATAATAACCCCGGCTGCCACCGCTATAAAAGCAGGTATAAAGCGCATGCGTAAAAGTGAGGCGATTATAGCTCCTGTCCACGCCCCTGTGCCTGGCAAAGGCACTGCTACGAATAACATAAGGCCTATTGCCTCATATTTTTCCACAATACCAGCATGAGCCTTGGCCCTTTTAAAAAGCCATTCAAAGAATCTGCGCATAAATCTGGTATTGCTGAGTTTTTTCGAAACAGGGTTTAATAAAAAATATATAGGCGTTATGGGAAGGATGTTGCCTAATACTGAAAAGAAAAATGCGGCCTTGACAGTTTGCTTTAATACCAGTATCCCTATGGGAATCGATGCCCTGAGTTCTGTGACAGGCAATGCGCCTAAAAATAAAATTACAGTCTTGGGAGAAAATCCAAAGGAAGTAAAAAAATTAAATATCCTTTCTTGCATTACTATCCTTCCATCCATATCTGCCTATTAGCGGCACAAACATGCAATCGCATATCTCTTTTTCCAAAATCTCGCCTTTACCTGTCTTCTCTACAAGTAAAATCTTCTGCCTGATTCTTGGGCCGACAGGCAGCACAAGCTTGCCGGGCGATTTCAATTGTCTTGTAAGCGGCCCGGGCATAGTTTCTGCGCCGGCTGAAACAATAATTTTATCAAATGGCGCAAATTCCTCCCACCCTAGCATGCCGTCGCCTGTTTTAAGGGTAATATTTTTATAGCCTGTTTTCTTCAGCGCTAGTTTTGCCTTTTCAGTTAAATCCTTTAGCCTCTCCACTGAGAATACCTCGCCTGCCAGTTCAGCAAGTATTGCGGTCTCGTAACCGGAACCGGTCCCTATTTCCAGGGCCTTGTCACTTTTCTTTATATCCAGGAGCTGGACCATGAGCGCCACTATATAGGGCTGTGATACGGTCTGCTCGTTCTCTATCGGCAATGGAAAATCGCTATAGGCATCTTTATAAAATTTAGCGTCTATAAATTCGTGGCGGGGTACTTTTTCAAAAGCATCCAGGACCGTTTTATCCCTGATGTCGCGGCCTGATAATTGACTAGCGACCATATTCCGCCGCATCTCGCTGAAATCATTTTCGCGCATATTCATTGATGATAAATTTTATGAATCTGAGAGTGTCTAAAAACGGGTTTATCTGGCTGGCTTCGCTTCCATAGATAGAATCTATGTTAACCGAAGACATCTTCAGTCCCCTGCGCTTGGCCTCCATAATCATCTCTGATTCAATCTCATACTTGACCGTGTTTAACTTCATTTTCTCTATGCCTTTTCTGGATATAAGCCTGTAGCCGCACTGAGTATCGTTAACATTTTCAGTTACAAGGAGGGATATTATAAATGACATGCATATATTTGTGCATCGCCTGATAAAAGGCATTTTTTGGGGGTCATGGAGCCTATTGCCTAAAACCAGGTCTGCGCCTGATTTTTTATACTCTTCGATGAATTTATCAATATCATTCAGGTTGTGCTGACCGTCCCCGTCCATCGTAATAGCTGCCTCGCAGTTATTTTCCAGGGCATATTCCAGGCCCTCGCGTACACAACGGCCTTTTCCGGCGTTCTTTGGATGCACAATAAGTTCTGCCCCGAACTTATTCGCCTCCACTATAGTATTATCCCTGGAGCCGTCGTCAACAACGATAACCCTGAATCCTCTCTGGCATAGCTGATCTACAATATGGCCCACTGTCTTCTTTTCATTGTATGCAGGAATTACTATAAAAATATCCGATTGGGTCATAGCGCTAACGCATCAACAGGCGTTTCCCAGAATTTCCTGAATATAAGCCATTGTTCAGGATACGCCCTGATATATTTTTCCATAATAGCGACAAATTTTTTATTTGCCTCTTTCATAATCTCATCCCTATCTATTCCTAGAGTTTCTTTCAAATCTATAGGGTGGTCAAATATAAGGCTGTAATTAAAAGTGTCTCTCCTGATACAAAACCCAGGGATTATAGGAGAATCTGTTTTCAGGCTGAACATGGCCATACCTTTTGGGATACTGGTAGGCATGCCAAAAAAATCCATTACCATCCCGTTATTGGTAAAATCCCTGTCTCCCGCAAGCGCTAGAAGGCCTTTTTTCCGCAGTGCTGATACGCAGCGTTTCATGATATGGCTTAGAGGTATTACCTTCATGCCTTTCTCTTCGCGCTGTTTTATAAAAAAGTCATTTATACTTTTATGCTTATGAGTCAAGGCAACGGCGCTCACGTCATAACCAAGCATAGCCATGACTACGCCTCCCATCTCCCAGTTTCCTATATGGCATGTAAGAATAATGCCGCCCTTATTCTGCTTTAAAACTCCGTCTATATTTTCAATGCCTTCCACCCTGACTCTTTTTCCAATATCCTCTTTGGTAAGGCTTGCCATCCTGAAAAAATCCACCAGGTACAGGCCGAAATTCCTAAAAACCTTTCTGGCCAGCCTGCGGCATTCTTCCGAATCTTTCTTGGTTATAATGCTGAGATTCAGCGCAACAGCCTCCCTGTCTTTTTTGGAAACCAGCCACTGAATATCGGAAACCCTTTTAGATAGGCTATAAGCAAGCTTCAGAGGCAGGACATTTGCCAGGAAATAACCTATTCTGTATAAAATATAAAAAATCATCTTGTATTATTGATTGCGTGCAAAATAAGTTGTGCAATATCTGTTGCCGAATTTGGTTTCTTTGTCAGGTTAGCTTTCCTGCGCATTTCGTCCAGCTTCACGCTGTTTGAAAAAAGTTCCTGCATAAGGACCGCTACATCTTCTTCGTCTTCCGCCCTCAGCGCAACCCCCTGCTGTAAAAGAAAATCCGTGTTCTTTGTCTCCTGTCCCGGTATCGGATGGATTATGATCATCGGGAGATTTTTTGCCAGCGCCTCAGAGGTTGTCAGGCCGCCCGGTTTTGTGATTATAACATCCGAGGCCTCCATTAATTCATCCACGTTTTCCACAAGACCGAAGGCCAGCATTTTTTTCTTATATCTTTTCGCCCTTTTTGTTAATACTTTTTGCAGGCGATTATTTATCCCGCACACCGCCAGAATTTGAAAATCAGCCTCTATCCGCTCCAGCGCATCTACCATCTTTTCAACAGGCCCCATGCCCTGGCTCCCGCCCATTATAAGTACGGTCTTTTTACCTGCATCCAGTCCAATATTTTTACGCGTTTCTTCTTTTCCGCGGCTAATGCAAAATCTCGGATCTATCGGGATACCGAATGTCCTTATCCTCGTCTCGCTCACCCCGTTTTTTATAAAATGATTTCTGCTTAATTCAGACGGGACTATGTAATAATCAACATGGTCGAATATCCAGTAAGAATGCGGAGCATGGTCTGTCAGGACTCCGAAAAGCGGCAGAGTTAATCCGAGATATTTTTTATAATCCGCTACCATGCCGCAGGGAAATGCCTGCGTGCACACAACAGCATCAGGTTTGAATTCATCTTCTATTAGGATCTTTAGTTTTTTAGAGTTGGATTTATGTATCGCATTTCTCATGCCCTGTACGCTTTTCAGCACCTTTGGATTATCATAAAGATATTCCCAGACTTTAGGATTATTCCTGATGACGCTCATATAAGTTCTGTTGATGAGTTTTTCAAAAAAAGGGTTGGTGTAGGCAAAGCCGTTTATATTCATGGTGACTATGCCCGGGGAAAGAGTCTTCAAAGCGCTTTCTATCGCAAGGCTAGCCCTGTAGTGCCCTGAATTCGAGGTTATATACATTAAAAGAACTTTTTTGTTAACCATAAATAAAAACTCCGTAGGTGGGGTTTAAACCCCACCTACGGAGTTGGGTGGTTATTTTAAAAAATGTTCTATGCGAGCCATTGCCTCTTTAAGATTATCCATGCTGGAAGCATAAGCGATCCTGATGTAGCCCGCCCCCTGTTCGCCAAACGCAGTGCCCGGCACCACCGCAACCTTTTCTTTATAAAGTAAATCTTTTGCGAATTCCGCAGAGCTCATGCCTGTATTTTTAATCGACGCGAAGACATAAAAAGTCCCTTCCGGCATACGGCAGCTAAGCCCTATTTCGTTAAGTTTTGATACGATAAATTCCCTGCGCCTTTTGTATTCCCTTTTCATTTCAAGCACAGAGCCGCTAGAGCCTCTGAGAGCCTCTATGGCGCCCAGCTGACCCATTATGGGCGCGCACAGCATCGTATATTGATGGATTTTTGTCATCGCGCTTATTATTTCTTCAGGGCCGCACGCATAACCCACGCGCCAGCCTGTCATCGCAAACGCCTTTGAAAAGCCATTCAGGTATATTGTCCTCTGTTTCATGCCAGGTAATGTCGCCAGAGGCGTATGCGAAAAATCATAGGTAAGCTCGTCGTATATCTCGTCGCTTATCACAATCAGGTCGTTATCAACAAAAATTTTCGAAAGAGCTAGAAGCTCTTTTCTTGTATATGAAACGCCTGTGGGATTCGCGGGATAATTTATAACAATCGCCTTTAGATCCTTTGAAACATATTTTTTCAGCAGATTAGGGGTTAACTTAAAATCATCTGCCTCGGTTGTCTTTACCAGTATAACCTTGCCGCCTGCGAGTTCGCTTATGGGGTCGTAAGATACATACGATGGGTCAGGGATCAGGATCTTGTCCCCCTTGTTCAATATAGCTCTCAAAGCAAGGTCAACTGCCTCGCTGACGCCGGTAGTAACCAGGATATTCTGGTCAGGATTATAAGAAAGAGAAAATTTATTCTTGAGATACCTGGATATGGCAAGCCTCAGATCATACAGGCCCTTATTGGACGTGTAAGATGTATAGCCTTTCTCCAGAGAGAATATAGCAGACTCACATATATTCCACGGCGTGACAAAATCCGGCTCTCCCACGCCAAGGGAAATAACATCCTTCATCCCCATTACGAGGTCAAAAAATTCCCTTATGCCTGACGGCTTCATCTTTTGCACACATTTAGAGATTTCCATCATATCAACTCTCTTATCTTTGAATGTTGCGTGAGGTTGCAGGAAGTTGCGTGAAGTTACGTGAAGTTACAAAAGCAACCTGACGAAACCTTACGCAACCTTACGAAACCTCACACAACCTCTAAAATGATATAGCAATCCTATTGCTCCGCTCTATGCGTTTCAATATATCCCCGTCCGCTTTATATCTCTTGAGTATAAAATGCGTAACAGTGCTGTTGACATTATCTATTGTAGCCAGCCTCTCTGAAACAAAACTGCTGACTTCCTGTATATCCCTGCCTTCCACCACCAATAAAAGATCATAAGATCCCGACAATAGATAACAGCTTTTAACTTCCGGAAACCTGTATATCCTCTCTGCTATGTGGTCAAAACCATGGCCTCTTTGAGGCGCGACCTTTACCTCTATGAGAGCCCTGACCTTTTGCGTATCGTCTTTTAATATGTCGGTATTGATTATAGTCTTATATTTGACTATAACGCCTTCTTTTTCGTATTTCTTAATCGCGCTTCTAACTGCGGCTACGCTTTTTTTTAGCATCTTTGCTATTTCTTCAGGCGCTGTCCTTGCGTCTTTTTCCAGAATCTCCAGTATTTCTTTCATAACCCCTCCCAAATTTGCAAAGCAAATTTGATCCTGAGACAGCGTAAAAATGCAAGCAAATCGAGTATTTTAGCTGTCGCAGGACCTCTATTATTCTACAATTGCCAGCGTTTGGCCGACTTTAACAGTATCCCCTTCCTGCGCTGCTTTCTTTTTCAAAACTCCGGAGAATTTGCATGGCACGTTAAATGCCGCCTTGTCGGTAGCCATCTCTACTATTTCATCGCCTTCTTTGATACTGTCTCCTTCTTTAAAATGCCAGAAAGAAACCACTGCCTCATTGACACCTTCTGCAAGTTCCGGTAATTTCAATTCCGCCATATCCCCTCCGTATATGAACTTCTGACAAACGGGCCGCAATAATATTTTTTAAACCCTGCTTCTTTCGCCCATTCTGAAAATTTATCAAATTCCCGAGGCTCTAAAAACTCTTCTACGTCCAGGCAGTCTGGGCCGGGTTTTAAATACTGGCCTATTGTAATGATATCGCAATCCGCTTTTCTCATATCCTGCATTACATCGCGGATTTCTTCCCTGAACTCTCCAAGACCTGCCATGATTCCGCTTTTTGTAATTATCCCAGGGTCTAACTCCTTAACGTATCTTAATACATCTAAAGAACGGCCATGATCTGCCCCGGGCCTCACTTTGCTATAAAGCCTCGGCACAGTTTCTAAATTGTGGGAAAAGATATCTGGCTTCGCGCCTGCTACTTTCTCAATGGATCTTTTATCCCCAAGAAAATCAGGAACCAGCACTTCTATTTTTAAACCCCTGCCTGAATTTTTTAAAATATCTATGCAATCTGCGAAATGTTCAGCACCTCCGTCGCTCAGGTCATCCCTGGTAACAGAAGTAATCACCACATTTTTGATATCCAGTTTTTCAACCGCCTCTTTTATTTTCAGAAGCTCCTCTTTATCAGGGGCCTTCAATAGAACCTTGCTTTTTTCTACGGCGCAAAACCTGCAAAGCCTGGTGCAGATTTTACCGAGTATTAAAAATGTGCACCTTTTGGCTGAAAAACAATCGTGTATATTGGGACAGCGGCTGCTCTGGCATACAGTATTAAGCCCGAGCTGCGAAATAAGCGCCTTTGTCTTTATAAAATCCTCATTGCCTTTTACAGACTGCCTCAGCCAGCAAGGGAATCTCTTTGAACGACTCTTTGAGCTTAAGTTTTGCGTCTTCAATATCCACTCTTTCTTTCAATAAAGCTTCCAGCGAAGTAATTTTAACTCCGTTAATGCCGCACGGCTTTATAAACGAAAAAAACTTCAGGTCTGGATTAATATTGATTGCCATACCATGATAGGTAACCCATTTTTTCACACCGATACCTATCGAACCAATCTTTTCATCTTTAACCCAGATGCCTCTTAATCCAGGCCTGGCCTTAGCCTCAACACCATATTTACTTAAAAAATCTATTCCCACTTCTTCTAAAAATCTCAAAAAACCATGTATGTCCCTGGCCTCATTTTCTAATTTAAAAATCGGATAAGCTGTTAACTGCCCTGGCCCGTGATACGTTACATCCCCGCCTCTGTCAGTATTCAGAATCTCTATGCCTTCGGTTTTGAATATATTGTTCCGGGAACCAGTCCTGCCTATTGTTATAACGCTTTTATGCTCTGTGATTATCAGCGTATTGCCGCTTGTCCCGCTAGCTACTTGCTCCGAAATCTCGCACTGAAATCTGTAAGCCTCTTTATAATCGCTTAATCCTAAATCTATGTATCTCATCTTCCAAGCAACTAGAGTTTCTATCGGAGCTCGACTCACGCAGGGAGTCGGGCTCCGATAGAAATGTTGAATTATCAGGTTCTTAGCTGGCCTGAGCCGAGGATAATATATTTATAAGTGCACAGTTCTTCCAGCGCCATTGGGCCGCGGGCATGGATCTTGTCTGTACTGATACCGATTTCGGCTCCCATGCCGAACTGATACCCGTCTGTAAATCTTGTGGACGCGTTATGGTAGACGCACGCGGAATCCACCTCTTTTAAGAATTTTTCGGCAGTCAATTTACTTTTAGTGACAATTGCGTCCGAATGCCTGGAGCCGTATTTATTGATATGACTGATTGCCTCGTCCACGTCCTTTACAATCTTGATTGTTAAAATCAAATCCAGATATTCTTTATACCAGTCTTTTTCCGCAGCCTTCTTGATGCCTTTTAAAATTTTCAATGTCTTGAGGCAGCCTCTCAGCTCCACGCCTTTATCGTCTAAAATCCCGGCTGCCTTGGGTAAAAATTTATGAGCTATGTCTTTATGGACCAGCATCTTTTCAATGGCATTGCAAACGCCCGGCCTCTGGACCTTTGCGTTGAGCATGATATCCAAAGCCATTTCAATGTCAGCATCTTTATCAACATACAAATGGCATACGCCTTTATAATGCTTTATCACAGGAATCAATGAATTTTCCGCAACATATCTTATAAGGCCTTCTCCGCCTCGTGGAATAACCACATCGATCAAGCTATCCTGCTTCAATAAAAACTCTACTGCAAACCTGTCAGCTACATCTATCATGGTAATGGCGGTTTTAGGTATGCCGAATTTTTCAAGGCATTTTGTAATCACCTTACGTATTGCAATATTGGAATTTATCGCCTCGCTCCCACCCCTCAGAACGCACACATTGCCTGACTTAAGCGAAAGGCCTGCGCAATCGCTTGTAACATTCGGCCTCGACTCATATATTATTCCTATAACGCCTATCGGGACAGAAATCTTTCTTATAATCAGCCCGTTCGGTCTTTTCCATTGCCTGAGAATTTTTCCAACCGGATCTTTCAAGGCCGCTATTTGCTTTAAAGAGTCTGCCATTTCCTTTATGCGCTTTTCTGTAAGGGTCAATCTATCAAGCAAAAATGCCGGCTGGCGCTTATTTTTGCTTGATTCCGCAAAGGTTTTTGCGGAATCTCGCGCCAGAGCCACATCTTTTGCGTTCTCCGACAAGATATATTTGGTATTTTTAAGAAGCGCTGAAGCCATTGCCAAAATAGCCCTGTCCTTATCCGCAGTAGAAATATTCCCGAGCTTAAGCGACGCCTCTTTTGCGCCTTTTAATAAATTTAAGACTTTCAGTTCAATATTTTTCATAAGATCACTTGATTTATGGCGTTGTCGTAAAAATCCTTGCCTGTTATTTTATTTGCATGGGCCTGAAAAAGCGTCCCTACTTTTTCTCCTCTTAAAATCTTTAAAAGGATGTCTTTTTCCCTGCCGTCTGCTATAACGCAATCTATGCCTGATTTAACAGCTATTTTTGCGGCATCTAATTTTGTCTTCATTCCGCCTCTGGAACATTCTTTATCAGTGCCGCATGCAAGCTTCTCAACGCTTGAGTTTATTTCCTTCACCACACTGGCTACGGTTTTCTTCTGGTCTACGTATAATCCCTTTACGTCCGTAAGCATGATCAATAAATCAGCTGACACAAGGCTTGCCACAAGGGCTGAAAGCTTATCATTATCCCCGAATCTTATTTCATCCACAGATACAGTATCGTTCTCGTTTATAACAGGCACTGCTTTTTTCTTCAAAAGCATATGCAGGGTGTTTTCCGCGTTAAGATACCTGCGCTTTTCCCTTATATCTTCCCATGTTAAAAGTATCTGCGCGGCATGAAAACCTTTTTTCCTGAAAAACTCTTCATATGTTTTCATGAGATAGCCCTGGCCCAAGGCTGCGCACGCCTGCTGTTCAGGCAGGCTCTTCGGCCTTTTTTTCATGCCCAATAACCCCATACCAGCCGCGATGGCTCCTGAAGAAACTATAACCACCTGATTGCCCTGCCTGAATAAAACCGCCACTTGAGCAGTAAAATCCTTTATCCACCTTTCGTCAAGCTTCAGCCCTTTTGCAGTCAAGACGCTTGCGCCGACCTTTATGACTATCCGTTTCGCTTTTTTTATTTTTTGTCTTTCCATAACCATCAAGTCTTACTATGGGAGTCCGACTCCCTGCGGGAGTCGGACTCCCATAGTCTCTTATAATTTTTTATACACCGCTTCAAGTAATTCTTTTATCCCCTCTCCTGTAACGCAGGATATGGGATAAACGGTTTTTTTTATCTTTTTCCTGAATGCCTTTAAATTTTCCTTTGCCTCAGGTATATCCATTTTATTTACCGCAATCACCTGCGGCCTTTTCCCGAGTTCCGGGTTATAAAGCTTCAATTCGCTATTTATGGACTTAAAATCATCTGCCGGATTTCTACAGTCCACTCCGGCCATGTCTATCATGTGAATCAGGACCCTTGTACGCTCAACGTGGCGCAAAAAATCATCCCCAAGCCCTTTGCCTACGTGCGCGCCTTCTATCAATCCAGGAATGTCGCAGACAACAAAACTTCTTTCATCGCTTAATTTCACCACGCCCAGAATAGGCGTCTTTGTAGTAAACGGGTAATTGGCTATCTTTGACTTTGCCTTTGATATGCGCGAGATCAGGCTTGATTTTCCCGCGTTCGGATAGCCGATTATGCCTACGTCAGCTATTAATTTCAGCTCCAGGGTTATTTCTTTTTCTTCGCCGGGCTCTCCGGCCGTAGCCTGCCTGAACTTGGAATTGCCATGGCCACCTGCTCCGCCTTTTATAAGGATCACGGACTGGCCGTCTGCTTTTAAATCGCAATATGCAATATCTTCGTACCTGTCCCTGACAATCGTGCCGAGCGGAAGCCTTACGATGCAGTTATCCGCATTCGCGCCTTTTCTATTATTGCCTGAGCCGTTCGAACCCTTGTCCGCCCTGAAATGTTTGCGGAAATGAAAATCAATGAGCGTCTGGACATTTTTATCAGCAACCAGGATTATATCTCCGCCCTTGCCGCCGTCTCCGCCATCCTGCCTCTTTTTAAGGCCCTTGATCTTGCAAAAACTATTAGAGCCGTCTCCGCCATCCCCTGACTGCACAAAAATATCCGCGCGATCTATGAACATATATTATGGGAGCCCGACTCCCTTAGAGAGTCAAGCTCCCATTTTATATTACACTATATTAACTTTTCTGTAACCAAATTTAACTGTGCCTGCTTTGAGGGCAAACAAGGTATAGTCCCTGCCGATGCCCACCCCAAGGCCAGGGAAAAACTTAGTCCCCTTCTGC
>JAHJGB010000168.1 GCA_018824725.1 Candidatus Omnitrophota bacterium | reverse complement strand
TGTGCTATACTATCTATTAATGGCTGCGAGCATAGCATTATCTTTAAAAGGCATCTGGAACCCGGCATTCTGGATGTATCTGCCTAATATAGTAATCGGCACCGCAGGCATCATCTTATTGCGCAAAACCATTGAAGCCTGAACAACTAGAAAATCGACTTTGTTGAAATGTTGGAATCATGAAAATACTGGATAAATACATAGCTAAATATTTTATACTGCCGTTTTTATACTGCCTGCTGGTATTTATTGTGCTCTATATTATCATAGATCTGTTCGGCCATCTGGATGAGATCCTCAAGCAAAACATCAGGATGTGGATACTCTGGGAATATTACATATCAATGATACCCCTGATCATCATGCAGACCGCCCCGGTGGCAAGCCTCATCTCCGCCATATACGTATTAGGCACCTTGAATAAATACGGCGAAATAACAGCCATGCGCGCGGCAGGCATAAGCATCCATAGAATACTCATGCCTTTTATCTATATAGGCCTCGTCATAACCATACTGATATTCGGATTATCAGAGAAAATCCTTCCGCAGAGCATGCGAAAGGCAGAATCTATCAAAGAAAATTACATAGATAACACTGACACGAACAAGGCCTTCAATAAAAAATCTATATTCAATATAGCGCTCTACGGCAAAAATAACCGCCTCATATTCATAGATAATTACGACCCGTCTTCCAACATAGCTACCGGCATTATCATACTGGAGCAGGATAAAAAAGATAATGTCGCGCTGAAGATAAACGCGCATGAGGCAAAATGGTCAGACGGGAAATGGATTTTTTCAAACATCCTGATGTACAGGCTGGATGAAAAAGGAATGGTCGCAGGCTCTCCTGAATTCTTCGAGGAAAAGATAATGAGTATGGAAAAACCAAAAGACCTTGTATCCAAAGGCACAAGCTATGAATACATGAGCTTTCTGGACCTGCGCAATTATATAAAGAATTTCTCCGAGACCTCGCCCAAACTCATAACAAGGCTCAGCGTAGGCCTGCATCAGAAAATAAGCATTCCTTTCGCAAGCCTGGTGGTGATATTGATAGGATCCGGTTTTGCCTTAAGGGTAAGACAGAGAGGCAAGGCCACTGCCCTGCTCGGAATAGGAATGAGTATTGTGATAGGATTTATTTATTACGCCTTTATGGCAAGCTGCCTTGCCCTAGGTAAAAGCGGGGCGCTGCCGGCATTTCTCTCAGCCCACCTGGCAAATATATTATTTGGCTCCGCCGGAATATTCCTGATAAGAAACTAAGTCTAAAACTAGGGACGGTTCTAGAACCAATCGTAGATGTGTCCCTTTTTAATTTAATAAAATTTATTCTTTTGAAAGAAATCTCCTATTGATTGTGTCATATGCATAGGAGGTGGTACATATGCCAAGAGGCCCTAGGGTAACAATAGAAAATGCTTGTTATCATGTGATGACAAGAGGAAATCAAAAACAAAATCTATTTAAAGAGAAAGGAGATTATGATACATATCTAAGGATATTAAAAAAGTATAAATCTAAATATAAGTTTTTATTATATGGATATTGTTTAATGCCAAACCATGTTCATCTTATTATAGAACCAAGACGACAAAAAAATTTATCTAAGCTTATGCAAGGATTGAATTTATCTTATGCGATGTGGTTTAACAAAAATTATGATAAGGTAGGCCATTTGCATCAAGACAGGTTTAAAAGTATGGTGGTTTACAAAGACAAATATTTGCTTAACTGTATAAACTATATTGAGGCTAATCCTGTAAGAGCCCAAATTATAGAATATCCTGGTGATTATAAATGGAGTAGCTATAAAGATAAGGTATTTAATAAAAATAGTGCTGTTTTAGATTTTATTAAATTTTAATAAAAAGGGACGGTTCTAGCTTTGGCTCTAGAACCGTCCCTGTGGTAGCTAAACTAAGTGCCTGATTCCCAGCTGGCGAGATACTTTTCCTGCAGAGGGGTCAATGTGTCTATCCGAACAGCCATGCTCTTTAGTTTAAGCCTGGCTATTTCTTTATCTATGGCCTCAGGCATCCTGTAGACTTTCTTAGAGAGCTTTTTATGATTCTTTACAAGATACTCTGTGGCAAGGGCCTGATTCGCAAAGCTCATATCCATAACTATAGCTGGATGGCCTTCCGCGCACGCTAGATTCACAAGCCTTCCTTCGCCCAAAAGATTTATGCGCCTGCCGTCTTTAGTAGTGTACTCTTCAACCCCGTTACGGATAACGCGTTTCTTGGAACTCATTTTTTCAAGCGCCGGTATATCTATCTCTACATTGAAATGGCCTGAGTTAGCGACTATTGCGCTGTCCTTCATAACTTTAAAATGCTCCCCTGCAATAACCGTGGTATTGCCTGTAAGGCTTACAAATAAATCCCCTTTTACAGCAGCTTCTTTCATGGGCATCACTGAATAGCCGTCCATGACTGCTTCAAGCGCCTTAGTGGGGTCAATTTCTGTGATAATGACATTTGCGCCCATGCCTCTTACGCGCATGGCAAATCCCCTGCCGCACCATCCATAGCCAAGCACGACAACAACCTTGCCTGCCAGAAGAACATTCGTAGCCCTGATAATGCCATCCACTGTTGACTGGCCTGTGCCGTAACGATTATCAAAAAGGTGTTTTGTATCAGCATCATTCACGGCAATCACAGGAAAAAGAAGTTTTTTATTAAGCTCCAGGCTCCTTAATCTTATTATACCCGTGGTGGTTTCTTCTGTACTGCCTAACATGCCAGGTACAAGGTGTTTTTTGGATTTATGTATTGTCGATACCAGATCTGCGCCGTCGTCCATTGTTATGTGCGGCTCGAGCGCCAGGGAACTTTCAATATGGGAATAATAAATATCATTATTCTCGCCTCTTCTCGCAAAAACAGGTATGTTGAAATCTTTTACCAAAGACGCAGCCACATCGTCCTGAGTGCTCAGAGGATTCGACGCGCAGAGATTCACATCTGCCCCGCCTGATTTCAGGGTATTCATCAAAACCGCTGTCTCTGTGGTTACATGCAAACAGCAGCTTACCCTTATACCCTTCAATGGTTTTTCTTTAGAGAATCTTTCCCTTATAAGCTTAAGGACAGGCATGTTTTCATCTGCCCATTCTATCCTTAATTTTCCGGTAGGCGCTAATTTTATATTGCTTATATCGTATTTCATGCCGGACAAACGCAGCCTTTCTTTAATAAATCCACTTTATCTGTCTCTTCCCACGTAAAACCTTCTTCTTCGCGGCCAAAATGCCCGTAAGCTGCTGTCTTTCTATATATGGGTTTTAAAAGATCCAGTTCTGTTATTATTCCTCTCGGGGTCAGGTCAAAATGTTCCCGTATGAGCATTGAAATCTTTTCTTCTGAAATTTTTCCAGTGCCGAATGTCTCCACCATTACTGCCAACGGTTCTGCCTTTCCTATTACATAAGCTAACTGTATGCAGCATTTCTTGGCAAAGCCTGCGGCTACCACATTTTTCGCAACATACCTTGCCATATACGCGGCTGAACGGTCAACCTTGGTCGGATCCTTGCCTGAAAAAGCGCCGCCGCCGTGAGGTATGACCCCACCGTATGTGTCCACAATTATTTTTCTTCCTGTCATACCTGTGTCAGACTGGGGCCCGCCTATCAAAAACTTGCCTGTCTGATTCACGTAATATTCTGTCTTGTCATCAACTAGCTTGCCCAGCACAGGCCTGGCGATTTTTTCTATGATCTCTTTTCTCGCCTTTTCTGTTATGTGCTCGCCGGTTTTATCAAGAATCTCTTCTGTATGCTGAGAGGCAAGGACCACTGAATTTATCCTGACTGCCTTGCCGTCTTTATATTCGACTGTCACCTGGCTTTTGGAATCAGGCCCGAGATATTTAAGAACCTTGGCCCTCCTTACTTCAGCCATTTTTCTGACAAGCTTATGCGCAAGCATAATAGGTAAAGGCATCAGTTCAGGCGTTTCGTCGCACGCATATCCTACCATGAAACCCTGGTCGCCTGCGCCGCCTTTATCTACGCCCTGTGAAATGTCAGGAGACTGTGCGTGTATTGTATTCACAACGGCGCACGTTTCGTAATCCATTCCGTATTTAGGGTCTGTGTATCCTATTTCCTTTACTACTCTTCTTGCGGTATTGATTACATCCACATAGGCAGTAGTGGTGATTTCCCCTCCCACTATAATAAGGCCCATGGTGACAAATGTCTCGCACGCAACCCTGCCCCTTGAATCCTGGCGCAAGACCTCATCCAGTATGGAATCCGAGATCTGATCGCACAGTTTATCAGGATGGCCCTCCCCGACTGATTCCGAAGTAACATAATATTTTCCTTTACGCATTTCTACTCCTTTCTGAATTCTTTATCAGCTTCTTCCAATGATTTCTTATCGCCGATATCAAACCACTTTTTATCTTTAAATATATAACCGAACACCGGTTCTCTTTTATAAAGCCATTCCAGAAAATAACCCGGCGCGTCTTTAGCGTTATCCATCCCTAGGTAGCTCTTCATTATGTCCAATCTTTCTTTCGGGAAGAAATAAAGGCACATCGCTGCGAGAGTGGAAGGCGGACTGGCCGGTTTTTCCTTAAAATCAATGACCTTATTATTTTTATCAACGGATACTATACCGTATTTGCTCGCAAGAATCAAGTCTTTTATATCATAAAGGCCTATGGTGATAGAAGGCCTTTTTGACGCGCAGAATTTTGTAAATACCGAAAGGTCTGCCTTGAAAAGATTATCACCCGCCAAAACCAGCAGGTCATCTTTTATGTTTTGTTTTTCTATGACAAACTCTACGTCGCCCGTGGCGCCAAGCCTTGTATCGTTGGAAGTAGTGCCGTCATCCACGACTGTTATTTTTTTGGAGCTCTTAAAACCTTTCTTCCAGTCTTCAAAATTCCGGAAAAATTTTTCATTTGTTACGATAAATACCTCGTCCGCCTCTTTTAGAGGCTCGATGAGGTCAAATATATATCCCATGACAGTCTTGCCTGCCACTGGAAGAAGCGGCTTCGGGGTATTCAGTGTCAACGGATACAGCCTGGTGGCATATCCCGCGGCTAATAACAATACTTTCATATCTTGCCTAATTCTTTTTTCAGATAATCTATTACTTCCACCGGCGTCGGGTCAATGTTATTGAGCATAGCAAGATAAAAACTCACAAAATCCCCTATGTACAAAAGAGAAAATATCCTCGCGAGCCTTCCGCCTGTTTCCCTTTTTAATAAAATAACTTCTGAGCTGGATTTTTTTATAATCCCGCTGATGATCTTTATGCGCTCTTTCACCCTTTCGTGGTCATCTTTATCAGAGAGTATTATGGCTTTGAAATCCTTCAAAATATTTTTAGGGAATTTCCAACCCACAATCTCGTTGTGGTTCATTTCAGGAAAAACATTGCAGGACGAAAGCGCCTTTGCATTCTCAGCGATCTGCTCTCTCCATCTCACAGCTACGGCTTCTGTGGTATCAGCTGTGCCGTATACAACAGGATATTTTTTATAAAGCTTTGCCGCTATCTGTTTGGAAATATTTTTTGCCAGGGGGACTTCAAAGCCTATCTCCTTATCCCTGATATCCGAAAGAACCCCGCAAAGTTCTTTTACGTTGTTTTCCTTATCTTTTATAAGGCCGAGCCTGGCCAGTATAGCCAGCATTGTTATGGACATATAGCCGACAGCTGTCCTGGGTGGGTAGCCGGAAGGAATCGTCACGTGCTGGATATTATTTTTTAAAGCCAGCTCTTTTAACCTGCCGCCTGAACCCAAAGTTATTATAAAGGCTTTTTTCTTAAGGCCATTCTCGAAACAGGAAAGCGTCTCCTCTGTATTGCCGGAATAGCTCGAGCAGAATAAAAGCGTATCCTCTGCGACAAAATCAGGCAATGCGTAATTGCGGCATATTGATACCGGTATCTTCAGCTCGTCCTGGAGATAGACTTTTACCAGGTCAGCGCCTATGCCTGAGCCTCCCATGCCTGCGAATACTATATTATTTATTTTTATGAGGGATTTATTTATATTGACGGAATTTCCTATTTTGTAGGCGTCGCGGCATTGGCCAGGCAGGCCAGAAATAAACTCCAGCATATCTGATTGGTCCAGCTTTTTTATTAATTTCAAATTTTCCAGTTTATTCATACTGAAGGATTACTACTGTTTCTTGGTCTTCTTGAGCCATGGGATCAGCTCATTCAATCTTTTATTTGTAAAGGTTTCTACTTCTTCGCCTGTAGGCAGGGTCAATGCCTCTTCTGCGACTTTTTTGGCATCCTCGAATTTCACATTGCTGATAACATATTTTACTTCCGGGACAACTACCGGGCTCATGCTGAATTCGTCCAGGCCCAGCCCTAATAAAATCAAAACAAATCCCGGCTCAGCTGCCATTTCTCCGCACATGCCTACCCATATATTTTCTTTATGGCCTGAATCTATTATATTTTTTATGAGTCTCAGGACAGCAGGATGGGTCGGCTTGTACAGATAGGCTATCTTCTCATTCGCCCTGTCTACTGCCAGGGAATATTGTATAAGGTCATTGGTGCCTATGCTAAAAAAATCCACCTCTTTGGCAAGAAGGTCGCAGGTAAGCGCGGCAGAAGGTATTTCTATCATTGCCCCGACTTCTATATCGTCTTTGAAATTCAGTTTTTTATTTCTTAATTCCTGTTTTGCCTCTTCCAGGACCTTTATCGCCTGTCTGAGTTCTCCCAAGCCGGATATCATAGGGAACATGATTTTTATGTTTCCGAATACGCTGGCGCGGAGTATTGCCCTTAGCTGGACCTTGAACACCTCGGGCTTCGCAAGGCAGAATCTTATAGCTCGCCATCCGAGAAACGGGTTCATCTCATGCGGGACTTTAAGCTGGGATAAAAACTTATCTCCGCCCAGGTCAAGTGTACGGATTATGACAGGGTTTTTGGAAAGCCTGGCAGCAACTTTTTTATACGCCTCGAACTGTTCTTCCTCGTCAGGGACGTCGTTTCTATTCATGTAAAGAAATTCTGTGCGGTATAACCCTATGCCCTCTGCGCCATGAGCAATTACAGAACTGACCTCTTCCGGCAATTCTATATTTGCCGAGACCTCCACCTTATACCCGTCAATAGTGACAGCAGGCTTATCTTTAAAATCTAAAAGTATTTTCTCAAATGCTATGAATTTCTCCTGTTTTGTCTCATATTTTTTAAGGGTTATCTTGTCAGGGTTGATTATCACAACCCCGCCTGTCCCGTCCACAATCAGCATATCCCCCGGCTTTATTTTAGCAGTAGCTTTTTCAAGCCCTACCACAGCCGGGATCTCCAGCGACTTTGCCATGATCGCGGTATGAGAAGTCCTGCCGCCTATATCGGTAACAAATCCTTTTACATTCTTTTTGTGCATATTAGCGGTGTCTGAGGGGGAAAGGTCGTACGCCACCACTATGACCTCTTCTGTCAGATCGCTAAGCGTTTTTTCCGGGGCTCCTATAAGATTTTTTAAAATCCTCTTGCTCACATCTTCTATGTCGCTGGTCCTCTCCTTGAGGTACTCGTCGTTCATTTTAGAGAAGACCCTTATATATTTGGCTATAACCTTTGAAAATATATATTCAACGCACTTGCGGTCTTTTTTAAGGCCTTCTATGACCTCCTCTATCAGCATCCTGTCTTCCAGGACCAGGAGGTGGGCATTGAATATCTCTGCGTGCTGGCCGCCCATCTCTTTGGAAATCTTTTTCTGGATGGCCAGTATCTCTGAACGAGTTTTTATAAGGGCTTCTTCAAAGCGGGTTATCTCGGAAGGGATAGCGTCCTGCTTGATATCTCTTTCGATTACTACAAGCTGCCCCGTATCAAATAAAAAAGCCTTGCCTATGGCTATCCCGGGCGAAGCCGGTATACCTTTTAATGACATTATGGAGTATCTCCCAGTATTACCTTTTCGAGTTCCTGTATTGCTTCTTTGGCGTCAGGGCCGTTTACTTTGATATGCAGCGCAGCGCCTTTTTCAGCCGCAAGTGTCAAGAGCCCCATTATGGATTTCCCGTTCACTTCCTGCCTGCCTTTTTTTACTACAATGTCGCTTTCGTACTTATTGGCTATCTGTACAAACAGTGCCGCAGGCCTGGCGTGAAGCCCCAGCTCATTTTGAATGGTTAACTTTTTTTCTATCAGCATGGCAAACCCGTTTTAATCTATGGAAATCTTTTTGCCTTTTGTCTTAAGGGTAAGGTCTATAATAACCTTTGAGAGTTTTTTGGCGTCGTGCCTTACATAATTCTGGGTATTTACTACATCGCCTTCTATTACATTGTAGCCGTTCTCGATAATTTTGTCCGAGTCAGCCACAACAGGGTAAGCGCCTTCTTCTTCGTATTTCTTGAGAAGTTCTTTTGGGACTTTTCCCGCGTTCACGATGCAATAATTGAGTATATCAGGCCGCGTATGAGATATAAGCGCGCTCATGTGGTCAAATGCCGTATAATTATCTGATTCGCCGGACTGCGTCATTACATTGCAGACATATACCTTGGGCGCCTTGGACTGGGCGATTTTTTCCGCCATGCCTTCGACTAAAAGATTCGGTATAACGCTTGTGTATAAACTGCCCGGCCCCAGCACTATTATGTCTGCCTCAGCTATTGCCTCGAATGATTCCTTGCTGGCTTTGCAATTAGCCGGGTCCAGATAAACCCTTTTTATAGGCGCGTTTTGCTTGACTATCTTTGTCTCGCCCACTGTTTTCTGCCCGTTTTGATATTCCGCCACAAGTTTGACTTTTTCAAACGTGGAAGGAATAACCCTTCCTCTTATCGCAAGGACCTTGGATGATTCCTTGATTGCCTTTTCAAAATCTCCGGTAACTTTACACATCGCTGTTATAAACAGATTGCCGAAACTGTGGCCGCTTAACTCTGATTCGCTTCCGAACCTGAACTGAAACAACTCCCTCATCAAAGGTTCTGCGTCAGCAAGCGCCACTAGGCAGTTTCTTATATCTCCCGGAGGGAGTATGCCGAATTGTTCTCTAAGCCTTCCGGAGGACCCGCCGTCATCCGCGACAGTCACTATTGCCGTAATATTGCTTGTCTGTTCTTTTAAGCCGTGCAGAATGGTTGAAAGCCCTGTGCCTCCGCCTATGACTACCACCTTGGGCCCTTTTTCAAGCTGGCTATAATGATACATGATATTAACCAGTTCTTTTTCTCTCTGCGGCAGAAATACAGCTACAAATGACTTTAGCATCCTTTTCATGCCGTATATGATTATCAGCGCGCCAAGGATTATGACAGTAACGCCGATAGTTTTTGACCCCGGGAATTTTTTAAGTATGAGTACGATAGAACCTATTGCAACCAATAAGACTCCTGTGCCGGAAGTAAAGATCCAGCGCTTTATTTTCATGCCTGGATAAAGCCATTTTAGTCTTCTCATGTAAATCCTTTAACTTTAATTTTTTGGCACACTAAAGCGTGCCCTACAGCTGCTATAGCTGTTAAATTATGCCCTTCTCGTGTCTTCGTCTTTTATAATTTTAATTAACGACTTTTCGCTGTCAGCGCCTTTTAATGAATCCCTGAAATATTTATCTTTCAATAATTTTGAGATGCGCGCCAAGGCCTTAAGATGCGGACCTGAGGATTTTATAGGGGCCAGGAGCAGGAAAAATATATACGCGGGTTCCCCGTCCAGCGAATCAAACTTTATGCCGCTTTTAGATATCCCGAAAGCGCCTATGAGCTCGTTCACATATTCGCATTTTCCGTGAGGTATGGCTACGCCCTGGCCTATTCCGGTTGAGCCAAGGGCCTCTCTGTTTAAAAGCACCTTTACCGCAGCGTCTTTATCCCTTGGCTTCAGCTGGCCTGATTTTACCAAAAGATCTGCAAGTTCTTTTATGGCGCTATTCTTGTCCTGGGATTTCAAATCCGCAGATACTGCCTTTTCGTTCAAAAAATCTAGCATGCGCATCTTGTTCCTCCTTTAAAGGTTTTTGGTTAATATCTTATATTTTGTTCTGCTTCGCTCTTAGGGTATAAACTTAAGAGTGCGTGACGAGCTTCGCAGGAACATTCTGCTATATAAATTCCTGCGAAGCCGTGAGCGAAAACATCACGGCGAAGCAGAATGGAGCGGGAGACGGGGTTCGAACCCGCGACCTTCTCGTTGGCAACGAGAAGCTCTACCACTGAGCTACTCCCGCTTTTATGTATATAAATCAGCGAACATCTCTATCCAAGTCTCTGCGGAAGAGGATTTGGCGCCCTTCGCGGAGTTTATCCTGAACGCAGCGAAGGGCTTAGGGTCGGCCACTCGTCCCGCTAAACAGATGCTCCTACCGGCCTCACATCTCGGCCGGGCTGCTAAACATTGCTCCTATTCGTTGCAATAGCAGTGTCGCATCTATCGTGACTCTCTTCAAATCCTACCATTTTCTCAAATAACAAATCTTTAAACTATTTGGTGGGCGGAAGAGGATTTGAACCTCCAAGGGTATCCCCACTAGCTCCTAAGGCTAGCGCGTGTGCCAATTCCGCCATCCGCCCCAAATTTGCGAAGCAAATTTGATCTTGAGTCCCGACACCAAAAGTGTCGGGACGAAAGACCTCTTCGCCCCCAGGTCCTTCGAGCCCTTCAGTACAAAAAATTTGGTACCCCCAACAGGGCTCGGCGCCCGCCTACGGCGGGTCGGCCACCCGCTTTGCTGACGCTGTTCCCTGTTGGTCACAGCTTTTCCTCGCTTCGCTCGGCGCAAAGCTCCCTTCGAGCCCTACGCCACTTTGGTACCCCCAACAGGGCTCGGCGCCCGCCTACGGCGGGTCGGCCATTCGTCCCGCTAAACAGATGCTCCTTTTAGTCGCATCCAACGGGACTCCCTTCGAGCCCTTCACTAAAATAACATGGTACCCCCAACAGGGCTCGGCGCCCGCCTACGGCGGGTCGGCCATTCGTCCCGCTAAACAGATGCTCCTTTTAGTCGCATCCAACGGGACTC
>JAHJGB010000167.1 GCA_018824725.1 Candidatus Omnitrophota bacterium | reverse complement strand
TATTACATCCCCGGCTTTTTTCAGAGGCGCTGATAAGTCAGCGGAATTTAAAAGTTCCGATAAAATCTTGGCGTCTTCTTTGTTCCTTTTTTTCTTATTCACTCTGGATATAAGCCCAAGCACGTCTACGAGCGGGATCTTAAAGTAATCGGCTACAAGAATCTTATACAAAATCCTATCCCTGTCTTCGTAATTTTCCGGGTCCATGCCCGCAAGTTCCAGAACATCCAGCATCTGCCTGACTCGCGGCTCGGGCCGTATATCTTCTTTGCCGTCAGTCGCATATGGAATGCCTGATTGTAAAAATTTATCTATTATCCTTAATATCAAATCTCTTTTTCTCACTAAAATCGCTATGCTATTGTATGGATTTTCTTTTTCTTCCGGCGCAATGTCTTTTGAAGACTCTATCTGCGCCTTAAGCTCCCTGACTTTTTTCACGATAAAATCCAGTTCTTCGGATTCTTTCGTAAACTCGTAGTAGCCTATTGATTTATCCTTGAAATCTTTTACGTTTATAAGCCCTTTATCGCCTGTCCTCTCATTCAGAGGCACCTCTTTTATTAAAGATTCAGAGAGCCCTATTATCTCTTTTGTAGACCGGTAATTGCTCTTTAAAGAAATGGTTTCCAAATCCTTGAATTTCTTTTTAAATTCCTTAAAATTACCCACGCTGGCGCCCTGAAATCTGTATATCGACTGGTCGTCATCTCCTACGCAGCATACATTGGGGCAGGCCCCCTTCAGTATTGAAAATAATAATTTAAGCTGAGCGCCGTTCGTATCCTGAAACTCGTCCACCATAAAAAATTTATACTGCTCCTGATATTTTTTCTTCAAAACGCTCTCTTTGCTTAAGGCGTCAATGGCCATCATTATCATGTCGTCATAATCATATCTGCCCCGCTCGTCAAACACATCTTTATTCCCGCTCATTTTGAGTTTTTCGTACTGGTCATAGATAATGGCGAGCGCCTTTATCCTGGGGATATGCTTTTCCTCTATATGCGCGCCGTCAGGCTTTAATGTTTTTACATATTCCAGGAATTCTTTCGGGCTGACGCCTTCTCTTTTAAGGTCGCTTATCCTTTTCTTTATGTCTTTGACATAATGATACGGTGCGTTAAAAGGCCTTATTTCAGAAATGCCCTGGCTATGGTCTAAAATATATTCCAGCGCCTTTATCTGGTCTATGTCTTCTATCTGCACCCTCTCCTGGATATAGTTAGCGGCCTCTTCGGAATCCATAAGGATCGCATTCGCAAAACTGTGGAATGTAGCCACGTGGACATCATATCCCTCGAATCCTATGATCTTCGCTAGCCGCTCTTTCATTGTCTTTGCCGCTGGATTCGTGTATGTGAGTATGAGGATATTCTCGGGGAGGGCTTTTTTCTGGCGTATTATATTCGCAGCCCGGATAGAAAGTATCTGGGTCTTTCCCGTACCAGGCCCTGCCAAAACCAGCACCGGGCCTTCAATAGTATCCACTGCCTTTTTCTGCTCTACGTTCAATTCTTTATAAAATTTTTCGAAGTCTTTCATGATCTATTTTCTAAAGCGTCCTGCCTATCGAAAAGGCATCGCCCAGGTATTTGCCTACGCCGTGATAAGTGCAGACCTCGGGATCGTATAAGATGGGCTTTATCTTTTCAATATCAGGAAGATTATTTTCTCCCATAACATCTTCTTCGGCTTTTACATCCATTATCTCTCCGATAAACTGCGTATGAAGCCCTATTTCAGTCGCGCTGGTAACCCTGCATTCCAAAATAAGAGAAAATTCCTTTATGTAAGGCGCATCTACGAGATCGCTTTTTACAGGGGTCAGCTTTGTTTTGGCAAATTTATCCTCATTCCTGCCGGAAACAATGCCGAAATAGTCAGCCTCTTTGATGTATTTTTCGGACGGGACATTGACTGTGAATGCCTTTTTATCCATTATATTGCCGTAAGAATAAGTCGCCTTCCTTAAAGATATCCCTACCGAGGGCGGTTTGGAACAAACAATGCCTCCCCACGCAACAGCTGCCCCGTTCGGCTTTCCGTTTTTATCATACGTGCCTATAATCCAGGTAGGAGTAGTAAAAACAAGCGCCTTTCGGCCTAATGATTTTTTCATATAAACCCCCTTCTACTGCAAAGTATTATAACACCATTTTTCCCGGTAGTCTACCCGGCTATTTGACATATCCGGGCTTATTGAGTATAATTTTCTTATATGAAAACCAGGGAGGCGTGGAAGTCTAAACTCGGGATTATAATGGCTGTGGCGGGAAGCGCGATAGGCCTGGGAAATTTCCTGCGCTTTCCGGTCCAGGCCAGCCAGAACGGCGGCGGCGCGTTCATGATCCCGTATTTTATATCCCTCCTCCTTCTCGGACTGCCTTTAATGTGGGTGGAATGGACCATCGGCCGTTTCGGCGGAGGATTCGGCCACGGCACAGCGCCCGGGGTCTTCCATAACATGTGGACGAAAAACAGGTTCATAAAATATTTCGGGATAATAGGGATATTCGGTCCGCTTGTAATATTTATTTACTATACCTATATAGAATCGTGGACATTCGCGTACGCCTTTTTCTCAGTAGCCGAAAAATACAGCCCCGCAACAACCCAGGCCGGCATGGTATCGTTTTTAAAAGGCTTCCAGGGCATTGAAAAAAATAATTTCTTTTCCAGCATGCAGTGCGCTTATGTATTTTTCCTTATCACATTTTGTCTCAACATGTTTGTCATATATAAAGGTATCTCCGGAGGTATTGAAAAATTATGCAAAATCGCGCTGCCGAGCCTTTTTGTATTCGGGATTATACTGGCTGTAAGGGCATTGACGTTAGGGACGCCGGATCCCGCGAAACCTGACTGGAATATAATAAACGGCCTTGGGTTTTTATGGAACCCTGATTTCAGCGCTTTAAAGAGCGCCAAGGTCTGGCTCGCCGCAGCAGGCCAGATATTTTTTACATTAAGCGTCGGCATAGGCGTGATACTCACTTACGCAAGCTACCTTAAGAAAACCGACGACGTGGTGCTTTCAGGCCTCACATCCGCAAGCGCAAATGAATTTGCGGAAGTCCTGCTCGGGTCCTCTATTGTAATACCGGTCGCATTCGCATTTTTCGGGCCTATCGAAGCTCAGGCGATTGCAAAAGGCGGGGCGTTCAATCTAAGCTTTATCACTATGCCTTTGATATTCCAAAAGATAAACCTGGGGGCATTTTTCGGATGCATCTGGTTTTTGCTTTTGTTCCTCGCGGGGATCACCTCTTCCATATCTTTGGCGCAGCCCAGCATAGCTTTCCTCGAAGATGAATTCAATATATCCAAGAAAAAAGCCGTTATTATTTTCGGCGCAGCCGCTTTTATCTTATGCCAGCCCGCGATATTCTTTTTGAAAAACGGGGTTGTGAACGAGCTGGATTTCTGGGGCGGCACCTTCTGCCTGGTATTATTCGCAACTGTAGAGATCGTGCTTTTCGGATGGGTATTCGGCATTGAAAAGGCATGGGAGGAAATACACCGCGGCGCGGATATGCGGGTGCCTAAAATATATAAATTTATAATAAGGTACGTAACGCCTCTATTTTTATTTCTAATACTGGGTTTCTGGATGTATCAGGAAGGTATCTCCACAATATTGATGAAGAATGTCTCTCAGGGCGATAAGCCTTATATATTAGGCACAAGGCTTATGCTCCTGGGGATATTTATCGCATTGGCGATACTTGTAAAGATTGCCTGGGGAAAAAGGAAGACTAAGGTTAAAAAATGACTATCTTCGGCTGGTTGTTTCTGATTATATCCTGCGGAATTATTACAGCCCTCACTATATTCTGCTTTGCGAAGGCCTCCTATAAAAAGAAATGATCTATATCTCTTAACTTATAATTATCGCTTCAACAGGGCATTCATCTTTAGCCTGTTTCGCGCTGTCTTCACCCGCACTAGGAACCGCGTTTACCTTCGCGATTGCCTTATCGTCCTTCATTTCAAAAATATCAGGACATGTGTTAACGCACAGCCCGCAGCCAACACATAAATCTTCATCTACTCTTACTTTCATATCATCCCCCCAAATTTGCGAAGCAAATTTGATCCTGAGCCCCGATTTATCGGGGCGAAGGACCTTTTC
>JAHJGB010000166.1 GCA_018824725.1 Candidatus Omnitrophota bacterium | reverse complement strand
ACAGGCAGGCAACCTTGCGAGCAGTTTTGGCAGAGGTTGTCGATCTATTGGGATGGGACTATCACAGTATGCTGTGGGGATTTTGATAATTTCCTTACAATCGGGCATATTGGCAAGGATTCCATAAAAGACTTATGGCATAGTAAAAAATTGAATGAATTGCGCGAGCGGCATAAGAAAAAGGATTTTAGCGGTCTCATATGCGATAAATGCAGCGAGACCTACACATTTGAGTAAAAAAAGGAGATTGTTATGTTGAATGGAAAGGTAGTACTGATCACAGGTGGGACAGGTTCTTTCGGTAAAAAGTTTACAGATATGGTGTTTAAGAGATATAAACCAAAAAAGCTTATCATATTCAGCAGGGATGAGATGAAACAATATGAGATGAAGCAGGTGTTTAGCGAAGAAAGACATGAGAACTTGCGTTATTTTATAGGGGATGTAAGGGATAGAGATAGATTGCACAGGGCATTCAATGGAGTGGATATAGTCGTCCATGCAGCTGCTTTAAAGATAGTCCCTACAGCAGAATACAATCCATTCGAGGCAGTGAAGACCAATATACTTGGCGCTGAAAATGTGATCAATATAGCGATCGACAATGGCGTGAAGAAGGTCATAGCGCTCAGTACTGATAAGGCTGCAAATCCGATAAATCTGTATGGCGCTACAAAACTATGTGCCGAAAAGATGTTCGTGGCTGCTAATAATTATTCATGGAAAAAGACCCAATTCAGTGTTGTAAGATATGGGAATGTATTTGGTTCCAGAGGAAGCGTTGTTCCTTTTTTCAAGGAATGCGCAAAGACAGGGATAATCCCTATTACTGATGAGAATATGACAAGATTCTGGATAACACTTGAACAAGGTGTTGACCTCGTGCTTGATTGCCTGAAAGATATGGATGGAGGAGAAGTCTTCATACCGAAATTGCCCAGCATAAAGATAATCGATCTAGCAAAGGCGATCGGGCCAAAGTGTAAGATCAAAATAACAGGAATAAGACCAGGGGAGAAATTACACGAGACATTAGTACCTGCGGATGACGGGATACATACCCATGAGTACAAGGACAAGTTTGTGACTTATCCTAGGGTTGTAAGCCATGATATCAAAAAGGGAGGAAAGTATTTAGGCCTTGGTTTTGAAGGTTACAGGAGCGATAACAATACCAGTTGGCTTACCAAGGAAGAGATCAAAAGTATGATCAAAAAACAAGGATTTTAATATGAGGCTGATCTCTTACGGTAGGCAGACTATTGATAAGGATGATGTACGGGAAGTAGCCAGGGTGTTGAAATCTGACTGGATTACGCAAGGCCCAAAAATAGAAGAATTTGAGTCCAGCTTGGCAAGATACTGTGGCGCCAGATATGCTGTTTGCGTATCAAGCGGTACAGCAGCTCTGCATTTAGCATGTATGGCAGCTGGTATCAGAAAAGGCGATGAGGCCATAACTTCTCCTATTACTTTTTTAGCTACAGCTAATTCTATTCTTTATACGGGCGCAAAACCTGTTTTTAGTGATATAAATTTTGAAACCGGGAATATAGATCCTTGCGCAATAGAAAAAAAGATTAGCAGGAAAACAAAAGCTATCTTGCCTGTGCATTTTGCAGGATTGCCATGCGATTTATTGCGTATTTATGAAATAGCCAGAAAAAATGGAGTAATGGTAATTGAAGACGCGTGCCATGCTTTAGGGGCTGAATATAAATTCAGAGGAAGGTGGGTAAAGGTAGGTAGCTGCCATCATTCTGATATGACTGTATTCAGTTTTCATCCTGTAAAGAGCATTACTACAGGCGAAGGCGGCGCCGTTGTTACCAACAATAATAAACTCCATCTTTTATTAAAGGCTCTCAGGTCCCATGGCATGTACAGAGATGATATGACAGCTAAAAATGGGCCATGGTATTATGAAATGAGAGGCCTCGGGTTTAACTACAGGATAACAGATTTTCAATGCGCCATGGGATTAAGCCAGTTAAAAAAAATAGGATATTTTCTAAATAGAAGAAGGACTATAGCGGAGATTTATAATAAAAGACTTTCAGATATAGATGAAATTTTGTTGCCAATGGAAGGAAAAGGCGTAAGGTCTTCCTGGCACTTATATGCAATAAGGATTAATGAAAGTAGAAATGCTTCTGCCATAAGAAAAGATTTTTTTAATTATTTGTTGAAAAATAGGATCAAGCCTCAGGTGCATTATATCCCTGTTTATTGGCACCCATATTATAAAAAATTAGGGTATAAGAAAGGCCTTTGCCTTAAGGCAGAAGAGTTTT
>JAHJGB010000165.1 GCA_018824725.1 Candidatus Omnitrophota bacterium | reverse complement strand
AGGTTAAAACCTGCCTATTCCCGGCCTTTGCCGTTAAATTAAATTTTTCACAATATCAATGTCCTTATCGCCTCTGCCTGATAGACACACTGCTATTATTTTATTTTTGTTTATCTTCGGTGCCAATTTTTTTACTGCGTAATATATCGCGTGGCTTGACTCCAAAGCAGGTATTATGCCTTCCATTTCCGTAAGCATCTTAAACCCCTCAAGCGCTTCTTTGTCTGTAACAGCTGTATATTTAGCCCTGAGCGTTTCTTTGTAATAAGAGTGCTCAGGACCTGTGCCAGGATAATCCAATCCTGCTGATATTGAATGCGCTATTTTTACCTGGCCGAATTTATCCTGCAAGAGGTAGCTTTTAGTACCATGTAAAATCCCAATAGCCCCCTTACAAAGGCTTGCCCCGTGCTTTTCTGTATTAAGGCCAAATCCCCCTGCTTCCACGCCGATAAGTTTTACATTTGTTTTAAAAAACGGGTGGAAAAATCCAATGGCATTGCTTCCTCCGCCCACGCACGCGACCATGTAATCAGGAAACCTTTTTTCGTATTTTAATATCTGCCTTTTTGTTTCCTTGCCTATAACTGACTGAAAATCCCTGACCATCATTGGGTACGGATGCGGGCCTATGGCAGAGCCTATGACATAATAAGTAGTTCTTACATTTGTTACCCAGTCTCTTATTGCTTCGCTGGTAGCGTCTTTCAGTGTTTTGCTGCCTGAGTAAACAGGTATTACCTTCGCGCCAAGAAGTTTCATCTTAAATACATTGAGCGCCTGCCTGTGAATATCCTCTTCGCCCATATATACGTCGCATGATAGCCCGAACAAGGCAGCGCTTGTAGCAGTAGCTAAGCCATGCTGTCCTGCGCCTGTCTCGGCAATAATGCGTTTTTTTTTCATCTTAACAGCTAGAAGCACTTGTCCTAAAGTATTGTTTATCTTATGCGCGCCTGTATGAAGAAGGTCTTCTCTTTTTAAATATATTTTGCTACCGGCTTTTTTAGATATATTTTTAGCGAGGTAAAGCGGGGTAGGCCTGCCAGCGTAAACTTCCAGCAGGTTATTTAATTCTTTTTTAAACTTAGCGTCTTTTTGCGCCAGTTTGTACGCTTTTTCAAGCCCCTCTAGAGCCATCATGAGGGTTTCAGGCACAAACTTTCCGCCAAATACGCCAAATCTGCCATATTTATCAGGTAACATTGCTATATCTCCGATATAGATTATATATTATATAGAAAAAAAGATGGGTGTCAATAGAAACTACTATGGGAGCCCGACTCCCATAGTTACTATTTAGTGATGGGAGTCGGGCTCCCATCACTACCTATTAAAAACCCCGTGCGCTACTAATATGCAGCGCGCGGGGTAAATTAATTTAACTCGTTAACTTTATTATACTGCGCCTTTCAAAGATTCTCTGACTGCCGGGGCCAGATTATCTCCTGTGCATAGCCCAAAAGCTCCTTGGTTTACCGTAAACAAATCTCTTACAGCATCGATTATAGACTTGTTGGTAGCTATAGCAAAAAACAATCTCTCCCCTTCAATACCTTCCAGTCTTAAAATTTGAGCCAGCTTATTTTTAACTAAATCAACCTGCTCTTTGGTTTCCCCTAGAATTATCACATTTTTGCCTTCCGCGCCAGCTGTTATAAAATCAGCTAAGCTTCTGACAACGTCATCGGCCTGGAGTTCGCTAGCAGGCAAACTTATTGTGCCGATCATGTTTTCAGCAAATAAAGTTGGTTTTGCATCAAAAAGCGTCTGGCCGGATGCAAGTTTATTGCCTTCTGTTTCCGCATCTGTCACAGCTTTTTCTGCTTTAGCAGCATTTGTTACAGCTTCTTTGACTTTATCAGCATCTGGCGTTTCCGCTGCTTTTGGAGCGCTCAAATTAATAGCTGCATAACTTAATTGCGGTATTACAAAAAAACCAAGTACCAGCACAATCAATAACATTTTACTTAACTTCATACGTTCCTCCTTTTATTTTTCCGGAAGCCAGGTTCTTTTAAGAGTCTGCCTGTAAATATTATCGTCTGTTTTGGTCAGCACTTTCGGACTGATAACTATATATGAATAATCTTTTTCGGTTAATAGTTGGGTCAAATTCGGCGTATGGAAACCGCCTGCTATGAGAATCGCGGATTCTATGTTATCTTTTTTCATGCGTTCCTCAGATTTTTTTATAAAAACATTGTCTCTTTCTCCGGCAGTGGCGTAAAATTTTTCTATTGTGGGCATATTATCTTTCACAGCGTAGTAATCCTCAGATACCTTTAAATCCAGGCCAAGTTCGTTAGATTTCTTTTTCAGAAAATCTGACCACTTTTGGGCATCAAAATCAGTTTTATTTTCCAGAAAATAGCTATATTCCTCAGGAACAAGTTTAACATTCAGCATCTTATCCATTATTGACAGCGCCTTTGATATCCTGTAAAGCGTTTTCTGATCTGAGTTTTCCGACACAGCCTCCTGAATCTTATTTTCTATCAAAGGCTCTTCTTTAAATAGCTTACTCACATTTAATTTTCTGAGGCTGGCCTGATATTCATCATAAACCGCATTTTCTTCGTCTGTGGCTGTTTTATCATTTATCTTAGTAAAATCTATTTTCTGCTCGAGCTCATTGATTTTAATCAGGTTTGAGAAATTCGGAAATCCGGCTGTATCTATATTCCTCTTCTGCATAATGGCGTATAAAGATTTATAATAAGCCAAAAGGTCCGCATCTTCATTTTCATAGTCTTTTCTGTCCTTGTCCAATGCCAATAGATCCTGATTGTAAAGCTTTGCCTTTATAGAATCTGCGGCTAGAATTAATTTATTTACATATTCCGAAGCAGCGTCTTTAAACTTATCCATTTCCCATAACGCACCTCTATTTTCATCATAAAGAGCCCTGTCTTCTATCCCCTGAAAAACCATGGGATAATCGGATGATATTTCCAGATAATCTTCCCCTGCAATTGTGGCATCCATCAACAGCTTATCCGCTGCTTTTTTCCTGGCATCCAGAGAAGCCATGCTTCTAAGATGGGAAAAATTAGCATTAGTGCTTCCGCCTTCCCTTAAAATTAATTCAAGGTTATGGTCTAATATCAAGATTTCGACTATTCCGGCTATATTTTTTTGCGCCTCGTAATTTGCGTGAGCGTCTTGTATATGAATAATAAGCTTTCCATTTGTACCTTCATGAGTTTCTATTATCGAGCCGTATTGGTTAGGTATGATTATTTCATCCAAAGGTATGGGACTTGTTGATTTCTCCTGGCTAGACGCTGATTCTATGGATTCCTGTTTCTCTCCTATACCCTGAGATGCTTTTTGACGCTTATCCCATATAGTTTCAGCATAAGATAGGCTGATTCCAATTGTACTAATAACAAAAAATGCAGTTAAAATCCTTAATATTCTATTCATGAGCCGCCTTATATATCTAATAAATACATTTAAAAACTATTAACAGTATACCCTTTAAGTCGTATTTTGTCAAGCATCTTTTTAATCTATAATTATCTCGCATTTTGGGATGGAATTAAGGAACGCGCGGCCGTAAAACTTATTTATTATGCGGCTGTCAAGGATGGCTATTATACCGGTGTCTTTTTTACTGCGGATCAATCTGCCGAATCCCTGCTTAAACTTGAGCACAGCTTCCGGCAGATTATATTCAAGGAAAGCATCCCCTCCTTTTTTCTGTATATCTTCAATTCTTGCTTCAATAACAGGATGATCAGGCACTGCAAATGGAAGTTTTGTTATAATGATATTGGAAAGCGCTTTTCCTTGAATATCTATGCCTTGCCAGAATGTATCAACCCCGAAAAGCACAGACCCTGATTCTTTTTTAAAACTGGCCAGCATCTTGTTTCTAGTTAAACCATTGCCCTGCCTTAAAAAATTAAAACCCTTTTCGTTAAGATATCCCTCGAGTTCCTCGTAAACAATATTCATCAGAGAGTAGCTCGTAAAAAGCACGAATGCGCTTCCGTTGGTAATCTCCAGATATCTTTTTATCCTGTCGGCGGCTTTAATTGCGTAATCAGTTACATTGTCAGGATTCGGCATGTCCTTTGCTATGTACATCCTGACCTGATTTATATAGTCAAACGGCGACCCCAATTTCAATTCTATGGCTTTTCTTGCGCCAACCCTGTCTTTGAAGTATTTGAACGACCCGTTATCTACTGAAAGCGTTGCGCTGGTGAGGATGATCGGTTTTTCTTCATTGAAAAGCTCTTCCTGTAATATCTCTCCTATATTTACAGGGGCTGTATTTATAGAGACTCTGCTTATTTTCTTGTTTCTTGAGCATTCCAGCCAATACACATGATTTTCCATTGCCTGGCTGAGTATGAGCTGAACAGAATCTTTTAGCGCGCTCACTTTCCTTATAAAACTGGCTATCTCCACTTCGTCTTCTTTGTCTTTTATATTCTTCTTTGCAACAAGAAGCGATTCCGCCAGGTCGTGTAAAGGCAAAGACAGATTATTTTCTACAAAATTTTTCTCCCGGATTCTTAAAGTATCAGAGTCCTCTTTTTTTACGTTTGCGTCAAAATATTCTTTTATATCTTTAAAAAATGCATCCAGCCGCCTGCGTGCCTGCTCCACGCATTCCATACTGTCCTGATCGCCGATAGTCAGCAAAAATCCTTTTTGTTTTTTCAGATTAAATAAAAGGTCCAATAGGTACCTGGCGCCTGTGTTTGTTATGCTTAGGCCGAGATGTTCCGTGGCCACGCCTTCTATGCTGTGCGCCTCGTCAAACACAAGGCAGCCCCATTCAGGAAACATGCTTTTGTCTTCTTTTAACAAAGCCTGGTTTGAAAAAAACAGGTGGTGATTAATAACCAGTATCCTGGCGTCATTTATCCTTTCTCTGGCTTTTTGAAAAAAACATTTTTTGTAATATTGGCAATGCTTCCCCAGGCATGTCTCTGAATCAGCCGCAACCATGCTCCAGACTTTGGAATCAGGCTCTTCCTCCAGATCATAAAGCGTCCCATCCTGGGTTTTATAGGACCAAGCAAAGATTTTTGTAAATTCTGTTAATTCATATTGGTCGGAAAAAAGGTCTTTTTGCTGGAATTCGGACCTATGGAGCCTCCTGAGGCAGAGATAATTATTCCTGCCTTTTACAAGCACTGCCTTGAAATCTTTATCCAGGGCTTTTTCCAGAAAAGGTATGTCTTTATTGATAATCTGTTCCTGAAGGCTGATGGTATTAGTGGAAATTATGCCGAGGGATTCATTGCCAAGCGCAAATTCTGCAAGCGGCACAAGATACGCAAAGCTTTTACCTATTCCTGTCCCGGCCTCTACAATCAGCTGCTCAGAATGGCTTATAGCGCTTTCTATAGCCTCTGCCATCTCTATCTGCTCATGCCTCACCTCATATCCGGGCATGGCATTGGCTACAGGGCCGTTTTTGTCAAAAATCTCATGGATAAGATTATTCATAATTTATACAGGTTGGCTGGGGCCGTTCGGCACTGAAATAGTTTCGCCGCGCGCTACGACTTACGGCTCGGAAAAACACTTTATTTTTTCTTGAAGAACGATATCCGCTTTTCTTCGCCCCTGGCCAGGCGTCTGATATTAGGTTTGTGCTTGTAGACTATGATCAGGCATAAAAGGCACGTGAAGACAACTATTTCAGCAGGCTCTCCGAATGCAAGCGTGAAAACAGGGATTGAGATAACCGCAATAATTGATCCGAGAGATACGAATCCTGTTATAAAAAATGTTATCAGCCAGACTAAAAATCCCAGCCAGAATATCTTGGGAATAAGGCCTATCACAACGCCTGCGCTTGTAGCAACGCCTTTGCCGCCTTTAAACTTAAGGAATATTGTCCAGTTATGGCCCGCGATCGCAGAAAGCCCTACCAGTATCCTGTAAAGCTCAGGCCTTGTGACAGGAGCCAGGTACATAAATCCGGAAGCAAGATATGTTGCGCAAACAAAGCCTTTGATGATATCTATTATAAGGGCTATTATCCCAGGCACCTTGCCTATAACCCTGAAGACATTCGTGGCTCCGACATTTCCGCTCCCGTATTCCCTTATATCTATACCTTTAAGCACTCTGCCGAATATATAAGCTGTAGGAACAGACCCTATTATGTAAGCTGCTACAAAACCAAGAAATAATATAAAATATCCCATATATCCATCTCCTTTATACATTCGCGGTGGGAGTCCGACTCCCTATGGGAGTCGGACTCCCATAGTCTACCTCCCATAGCCTACTAGTTGTTACTGCTTAAATTCCTTTTTTCTGAATTTTATAATGACAGGAACCCCCTCTAAATGCAATTTTTTCCTGAAAATATTTACTAAACAGCTTTTGTCTGTAGTCTTTATGGATTCTGGATTTTTTACAATAACCTCAAACTCAGGCGGAGAATTTTTCATCTGCCTTATAGAATAAAGCCTGGTTGGGTTAAACTCCACAGACTTAAGGATGCTGTTCAGATCGCTTGTTGAAAAATTCTTTTTGGTTTTTTCCGCCAACTCATAAGCCAGGTCAAGCACCTCTGCAAGATTTGTCTTTTTTAGCGCAGACATGAAAACTATAGAGGCATTATACATAAATCTGACGTTTTCGCGGATCACTTTTTCGTATCCGATTTTATTCACACCCTCTTTCTCCGCAAGGTCCCATTTATTTATTGCCAGGATAAACGGCCTGAAATTTTTCTGCACAATATCTATTATTCTGTGGTCCTCTTTAGTTATCCCCAGCGGCGCATCTATCAGAATGACAGTAACGTCGCTTTTTTTAATAGTCTCTTCCGTGCGCAATATGCTGAAATACGTAACAGCGTCTTTGATCTTACCCTTGGAGCGGATGCCGGCCGTGTCAATTATGACAAAAGACTTTCTGTCTTTTTCAAAATACGTATCTATGGAATCTCTTGTGGTACCCGGGATGTCGCTGACAGTAATCCTGTCTTCTTCTAAAACACCGTTGACGAAAGAAGATTTTCCTGCATTTGGCTTGCCTATAACAGCTAGTTTTACAGCGTGTTTTTCTACTGGTTCCCTGCCAGGGCCTTTGCTGCTACCGAGAACTATATTGTCTGCAACCTTATCTAAAAGATCTCCTATCCCAAGGCCGTGCAGACTGGAGATGCTCATTGGTTCACCGAAGCCTAACTTATAGAAATCAGACATCTTCTGCATCAAATTTCTGCTGTCCACCTTATTTACGGCCAATATAATACTTTTATCAGCTTTTCTGAGCATATCGCATATTCTATAGTCCATTTGCAGAATTCCAGAAATAGCGTCGCACACAAAAATAAGCTGATCAGCCTCTTTTATGCCGAACATTATTTGTTTCTCTATAAGCTTTGAGAGATTTTCTTTTTTTTCAAAATCAAGACCAGGGGTATCTATCAGCTCGAAAGTCTTGCCGGACCATTTAACAATAGCTGTTATCCTGTCGCGTGTAGTGGGGCCGAATTCTTCCACTATAGCCTTGCGTTTTTGCAGAATCCTGTTGAAAAGCGTGGATTTGCCTACATTGGGCCTCCCTACGATAACTACTTTATGGAAATTATATTTTGTGGGTTTCATTGAGTTGCTTTGAGCCGCGCCAGATATAATCTATTGCAGAAAGTACTGTAAAAAGAATTGCCGGATAAAGGAATAATCTGTGGTATTTGAACGCAGCCAGAAAAACAAGTATTGTGAGCATCTGAAAAAGAGTTGTAGCCTTCCCGAGCCAGCTAGGCTTTATCTTCAGGTTACCTTTAATAAAGTATATTACTACAGAGCCCAGCACTATCACTATATCCCTGCTTATGACTGTCAAAGCCGCCCACGCCGGTATGCGCAGGCTTTCAGGAACAATCTTTATCATAGATAAAGATATGAATGCGCTTATTATTAGAAGTTTGTCCGCTATGGGGTCTAATACCATGCCCAATTCTGTTACCTGATGCTTTAATCTAGCTATCCCGCCGTCAACAGCGTCGCTAATAGTAGCCAATAAAAATATGCCCAGAGCGACAAACCTAAGATACTCCCTTCCTTCACCGTAGTACAGGATGCAGGCAATAAAGAAAGGGATTAAGAGTATGCGGAATATTGAAATTTTATTTGCGAGGTTCATAATAAACTCAAAAGTAAAAACGAAAAAGTCAAAACTGCAACTAAAAATTCAAAATTTTTTTGGTTTTCTGTTTTTAATTTTTATTTTTAACTTTTGGTTTTGCCTTTTTACTTTTGACTTTTTAATTAATTCTATTTCCAGACCTCTTTTAAATATTTCGGTATCCCGGACGCTTCCTTGGGGCCTACAAGCACCTGCCAACCTGAAACATCTTCCAGTTTTCCGCTTAAAACAGCCACGTAGCCGGGTATTATTATCTTTTTATGCGAAACTACGCTTTCCAGTTCTATTTTTTTCATTGTATCGGAGATTATTTCAGGAGTAAACTTTTCAGCTGCCCATGCAGTCAAGACGCTCATGCCTTCGGAGTCCGTAACCAATAGATATGCAGAATGGCCGCTTGCCTCTATTTCCGGAGCAACAGTGTAAAACGTCAGAGAAAAATTGGTGGTCACCATAATAGGCGAATTTTTATCCGGGGACCCGAATTTATACAGCTTCGGCTCCACTGTAACAGGCTTCTGCGGATCTGTATAGATATTCTGGCGCATAGCTATAATCGGCAGGAGCACGTCCTCTTCGATAGAATCCAGCACGATTATCCCGGCATATTTAGCGATAAAAGTGCATGAATCTATAACCGCCTGATACTTATCGGTATTTTTTATAAATATAATCACCGGAAAACCAAAAGGCCTGTAATTGCGCTTAAGGCTAAGACGCCTTATCTGCGTCAGATCGTTCAGCGACTTGTGTAATGTTTCAAACTCAGGATCAAGCACTATTTCTTCAGCGCCCAGACTGCCTGCTTCTTGAGACAGCTTATCGAGTTCTTCCAGATTCTTAGCTTTTAACGCAAGCGGGGCTTTATAAACCTTGGCCGCAGCACACATATCTTTTAAATTTTTAGAATCAGCCGCGTGGACCACAGGCTTTCTATCCTGGCATTTTTTTAACGCGGATTCCATGGTCTTTGAATCAAGGCTTACTAAAATGATTGCCTTTTTTGAATTCGCCAGGATTTTATCCAGAGCGCTCAAAAATTTTTCACCCGACGAACTCTTATTTACAAGGGCTATCATATCGATTGCTATATGCTGACCCACTCTTTCAAAACTTATATTTTCTATTTCTTTTATCCTGGCTAAAAGCGCAGTATCTGAAAGCGTATCATCTACGCTTATTGCAATAGCTGTCTGGTGGTAAAATGTTTTTTCATGCCTGAATAAAACAGTCTCCCCGCCTATTTTCACAGCATTGTCTGCTGAACCGGATTTTATTAAAGCAATAGGCGGCCTGGAAGATTCTTCCAGGGCCTTTTTGGCCTCTGTGGTTATATCAGGGCACTCAGACAGAGTCGCCTTTTTCATCGCCAGCTTCATGGCAAAGGCAAGGCATGTAGGAGAGCCGCATTTTTTGCAATTAGTTTTGGGTAATAACTTGTATATGTCTAAACCTGATAAAGCCATATTAGCTCCCTATGCTAATCGCTGAACCACGCGGAACGTAACGCGGAGCCACGCTGAAACTCTTGTCTAATTTCCGCGTATTTCTGCGTCAGTTGCGAGCGAAGCGAGCAATTGCTTCCGCGTATTTCCGCGATTTTACATCACTGCTTGCATACTTAATGCAGGATGGCTGATTTTTTCCAGATATGGCAACAGCTCTTCCGTAGTTGTTGCTATGGTCTCGTCAGCAATTTTATTTAAAAAATCCGGGTCGCCCATCTCTTCGCACCTCTTTTTCAGTTTATCAGATAAGGCTTCCTTTAATTCTTTGGACATCCACACAACCCTTTTAAATCCCCCTTCAGCAAAGATAAATTTTTTACTGGCAATGTAAAGCCTTCCTACCCCCATAAAACCAGGGGTCTGCTGTCCGCCCCCTATTGTGCCGGCAAGCGTTGAGAAAGTCATTCCCGCAGGCGTCATTCCGGAATACTCCCTGTTTACCACCATAAAACCGTTTGCCTCCGGAAGTATTGCTATTATGCATTCAAAGCAGCCGCAACTTGTTTCCGGCGAATCTATTATAGAATAACCGCAGAATCTCTCCAGAGTACGGTTTGATTTCTGGAGTACTGCTTCATTTACCCCGCTCCATTCACCTTTTACAGGATCAATGCATATTCCTTTTTTAATGGGCTGATTCGGGCCTGTGGGGTTTAACTCATACGACGCTTTTGCGTCCAGCCAATTATACGCCCCGCACAATCCAAGCCTTTCCGGTTTAATTATACACAGATGGTTGGGCGCAAAACTCTGGCAAAGCGTGCATGTCCAGAACAAATCCACGCTCTCATCAGTCATTTTCTCCACCCTTGCGTCTCTTTCTTCATATGAAACCTGGGCCTCTTTTACAAGCCTTTCGACATCTTCCTGTTTTGTATAAATCGTGATCTGCACCTTATCCACGATGGCGCTGAACACGTCATGAAACTTTGCATGTAAAATTACCCCGAAATGACGCAACAGAAATCCTTTTGTCCTGGCATCTTTCGATATCCTTATCCAACACATATTTCTCTGGCCCATATGAAACACGCCCATAGCCTCGTTCAAAAAACTATGTATTTGTCTTTCTAGTATAGGTTCAAAATCCTTCTGCATCTTTCTCCCGGCCACTTCTACGAATATCCCCATAGGAGCTGATCCGCCTTCGGCTATTTTATCCAGTTCCGAGTCAATCACTTCTATTTTTCCATCTTCTATCTCATCAGGCTTCACCATTTTTACATATTCAAATGCGTCCGAATATTTGCCACCAAACTGCGCATACATTTGCTCCCGCCTTACTCTTTCTCCTTCAAAAGCCGGGGAATACGCTACCGGTATATCTATCTCTGTAACTTTTATCTTTAAGCCTCTTATCTCTATTGAGCGCGGGACTATTTTCTTATAATCAAGCTCTTTTACCACGTGTTCATACGTGCATATGCCGCTGGGTTTTATTTCAGGTATGTCTGTGTCCGCTATTATAGGAAAACCCATATTGATTGCGCCGGCGCCTGTCGCATATTTAATATCATCCAATTCCCCTAAAACCATGCCAAATGCAAACACCCTGTTCTGGCAATATTTAAGACATTTAAGAGCCTCGCCTTTTTTATGGCCTCCGAAAGTAAGGGCGCCTCTGATTGCCCAATTCAATGGATATATTGCGCTAAGCGTATCTCTCCCATACGGTATTATATAGGTATCCCAGCCCATCTCTACTTTTTCTTCAATCAGCTGGTCAATTATACTTCTCCCGTTTACATTGCTGCCCACAAATGTCATTATGCTGCGCTTCTGCAGTTCGCGCACAATATATACGGCTGTTTTATTATCCCTGGCAGCGCCTAATATTGCGGCAAATCCAGGTATTCTTCCGTCTACAAGCTGAATGCCCAATGTGCGAAGGATTGTATCTGAGAAAAATCCGTTGCAATCTTTCTGAGGCTCCTGGCCGTACAGATATCTTAACGCCATTATTATCTCTTCGCATAAAAGCGCTGACACCCCTGAATCCAGCGTATTGCCTAAATAAGGCAGCCATATTTTTTCAGAAGGGTCTTCATGCAAAAGCGTTTTTGCATACAATAAAATCTTTTTCGCATCGCTGAGTTTCTTCACCTCTTCGCCCAGCAAGGCATAGACAAAAGGAAAATAAAAAGCGGTATCCGGAAATTTGACCTCGCAGGATTCGCCTTTTTCCTTGATTGATTTTTCCAGAAATTCCTCTGCCTGTCTGTAAATTTCTCTTGCGCCTCTTATGGCGCATGACGCAATTATCTTTGACATTGCCTCTCCTTCGCTATAAAGTCAGTAGGGTCTCTTTAAACTCCGGTTCTCTGAAGCCTTTTTTAGATTTTTTAATAAGGGGGATTATTTTCCCGTAATCAAAATAATCTTCTAAAATTATGTCTTTAATTCCTGTAATGTCTGCTTTATTCCTGATCAAAGCCCCGATAACGCCTATATTTTCGATTGAATTTACAAATACAACCCCTGCGATAATGCCGTCTTTTAATACCACCTTCTTATAAATATTCCTGGCTGCATCTTTTTTAACAATCTCTTTGTAAACATCGCTTTTCGGTCTTGTTATGCCCACTGATATAACCGGAAGGCCAAAAAATTCTATGGAATTCATGGCAAGAGACCCTTCGTATGTCTCTTTTTCGCCTGCCATATTCAATCCCGCAATTCTGCCCTGCTCGCATGCAGCCGGCCAGATTGCATTTATAGAGCTTTCTTCCAGCGCAATATCATTTGTCTCTGACACATCACCTGCGGCAAATATATCTTTGACATTAGTCTTCAGAGAATCGTTCGTTAAAATTCCCCAGTTTGTTTTTATGCCACTATCCCTGGCTATCTCTATATTGGGCGAAACCCCTTTACCTATAATCACAAGCTCGCAGCCATGCTTTGAACCATTGTCAAGCGCTACGCCTTTTACTGACTTGTCGCCTGTAATCTCCTTTGCAGCCACCCCCGTAAATATCTTTATGCCTTTTTCTTCTATGCGTTTCTGCATAAGGCTGGCAGCGTCTTTGTCCACTATCTGGGAAAGTATGGAGCCTGATTTTACAAAAACGCTTACATCCTTGCCGCGGTTTTTCAACGCATACGCAGCGCGCAGGCCTATTAATCCGCCGCCCAATACAGCTACGCTTTTTACCTTATCCAGCATAGCCTGGATTTCAATAGTATGCTCGATAGTCCTCAGAGGAAAAACGCCTAATTTATCTATCCCCGGGATATTTTCCAATTTCGGCGAAGCGCCTGTTGCAATAAGCAACCTGTCAAACTTGACCTTTTCTTTATTATCAAGGAGTATTTCTTTTTTCTTTGCATTTATCTCTATGGCCTTTATGCCGAGAAGCGCATTTACTTTATTATTTTTAAAAAAACTGTCTTTTCTATACCAGATCTTTTTCTCATCTATTGTACCGGCCAGAAGATAAGAAATCAGGCATCTAGAGTAAAGCGGCTTTTTCTCGTCAGAGATAACGATTATCTTTGAATCCTTATTTTTAGCCCTTATGGCTTCCACTGCGCTTATCCCGGCTGCGCTGGATCCGATAATTACATATTGCATAACTTTTTAAACTCCTTAAAAGTACCTAAAGACAATGCTCTTGTAGGGCAGGCCTCTACGCAAGCAGGTTTATCTCTGTCAGGACAAAGGTCGCATTTTACAACCTGTTTTTCCTGTTTCTCTCTGGCAATAGCTCCAAAAGGACATGACATAATGCACATCCAGCAGCCAACGCATTTATCCCTGTCGTGCTGGGTAAGACCTGTTTTTGCTTCCTTGTACATTGCGCCGGACATGCACGCTGTAACGCAGGCTGCGTTATCGCAATGCTGGCAGCCTGTAGATATGGCGACATTTTCTTCAACAAATTCCGCCCTGCGCCTTTTGATAGGCAGCGGGCTTTCTGAAATTGTGTTATTCAGTTCTTTGGATTTGGAATGCTCAACTGCGCATGCAATCTCGCAGGATCCGCACCCAAGGCATTTTTTTATATTACAATATATCTTTTTCATAATTTAAAACATCTTCGAATTTGGCAGTCCAGATTTGATTCATCGGGACTGCCAAATTGGCTAAGGAATTAATTTATCATCAGAACATATCTTAGCATACATCAATGGTTTTAGTTTCAGGGCCTCGCGCTTTTTATCAATATGCGCTATCATCAAATGCGCTGCTTTTATCGGGTCGCCTTCAAACGCCCACTTACCCCCGTATATCGGCTCTATTTCATTGCATATATACTTTGTGACATTCTTGCTTCCGAGCACCCTTAACGGCGTGCCAAGAACCACTAGCAGCCCGGATGTTACAAAATACCATCCGATTGCAATAGCTTTTTCCGACATCCATTCAGGAGCAGCCCCTGCGACCGGTAGTTCGTCAATGCTATTCCCGATCCCGCCTTCTTTTACCATCTCGCAGCACGCGGTTAAAATTCTAGTATTGTCCACGCATGAGCCAGTATGCAGCACCGGAGGAATTCCTACTGTCTCGCATATTTCCCTTAAGCCTTCTCCTGCAAATTTGAACGCGGATTCGGGAGTCAGAAGTCCGGCCTTTGCGCATGCCCCGCCGGAACACCCTGTTTGCACAACCAATACGTCATTTTTTATAAGTTCCCTGACCATATCTGCGTGGCACATTCCAGACTCGTTCTTCGGGTTATCGCAGCCCACTACCCCTGCCACGCCCCTTATTCTTCCGCTGATAATTGCGTCATTTAAAGGCCTGTATGATGGCCTGAAACTGCCTCCCAGATTATAAAAAATATTCTCCATAGTAAAACCGGCTACAAGAGTCATTTTTTCCTTGGGGATATTGACTTTTGAGCGGTTTCTATTTTTATAATTCTCAACAGCGATCCTTAAAATCTTTTTTGCTATCTCCATAGCTTTTTCTTCATGAAATTCTATATGCTCCATGCCTGCAAATTTTGCCTTCGGAGAAGTGGAAATAAGTTTTGTATGGTAGTGCTTGGCCACTTCCGGCAAAGATGGCATAATGCACTGTATATCCACAATCATTGCTTCTACAGCACCTGTAACTATTGCCAATTCCTGCTGGAGAAAATTTCCAGCCATGGGAACGCCATGCCTCATCAGCACCTCTGCGGCTGTGCAGCAAATTCCTGATAGATTAATCCCTTTTGCCCCATTTTTTCTGGCGAGTTCCTGAATTTCTTTATCCTGGCTTGCGGTAACTATAATATCAGAAAGCACTGGCTCGTGGCCGTGCAAAAGAATATTTACTTCGTCTTCTTTCAATACTCCTAAATTTATCTCTGCACGAATAGGTTCAGGAGAACCAAATAATATATCGCTAAGTTCCGTAGCTATCATGGATCCGCCCCAACCATCTACAAGCGAAGCCCTTATAGCAGCCTCTAAAACATGCTTGTATTCATTGTCACATCCAATATGAGTCCTGGACATTGCCTGCACCACCTCTATATCTATGCCTCTTGGGCTGACATTTGTTTTTCTCCATATCTCCTGCTGCTTCTTTGGCGCTCTTTTTATCAGTGTTAATTCGCCTTCTTGTTGCCCATATTCTTTTAAAATCCTCTCCCCTAACTCTTCAGCGATCTTCAGTTCATTCTTTCCAGTTATACTTAACCCAAATTCGATTGCCAGTTTTTTTAACTTTACCGGATCTTTTATAGAATAATCTTTTGCATGGCCTCTGCCCATTTCAAGAAGCGTCCGAGCCAAATCCCTGCCGTGATCAGAATGACACGCCGCTCCTCCGGCAGTATTCCTTGCTAAGTTCCTCGCAGAGATAGTATCAGCGTCTGCCCCGCACGCGCCTTTTTGAGCGCCTTCTCCGAATGGATCAATTCTGCATGGGCCAAGATTACAGATTTTGCAGCAGACCCCCAGCGTCCCGAATCCACAATGAGGCTCCTGCTCCATAAAGCGATCCCATATAGTAGAAATATTATTTTGAGCAGCTATCTCAAGCAATTGATCGTTGATAGGATTACCCGTTGGTTTTGCCATTAAATACCTCCACCAAATTTTTTATAAATTCCGAATCTTCGGGCAATATGCCCCTCGAATTTAAAAGTGCCTCGTCTAGGCCTATGTACCCCTGAATCTTAATATCGTTTAAGTTTTTAGCTATAAAATCTTTATCCTTGTCTGACCTGATTTTATTTCCTATGGCTGAGATGTCTTTAATCCCCAGGCCTTCTGCGAGGGAATTTATTTTTTTTGCCGTATCAAGCGAGGTATTGTTCGGCTCCACTACTATTAAAAATTTTTCAACAGACTGCGCAGTGCCTCTTCCCAGATGTTCTATTCCGGCCTCCATATCCACAACTACAACTTCATCTCTGTTTAAAAAAATATGGCTCAATAGCGCTTTTAAAAAAGCGCTCTCCGGGCAAACGCATCCTGAGCCGCCTTTTTTTACTGTGCCCATTTCAATGAGCCTGATATCGCCCCTCTTGGCTGAAAACTTATCCGGAATATCGTCCACCTTTGGGTTTAATTTAAAAAAAGCGCCTACTTCGCCTGTGCGCTCGAGAATAATCTTTTTTAATTCGGATATGGGCGCAGGCCTCTGGGAAACTGAAAACCCAAGGGTGGCCGCAAGATTTGCATCAGGGTCAGCGTCTATAGCTATTACGCGCTTGCCCTGCTTTTTAAAAAATATTACCAGGCCTGCAGCTACTGAAGTTTTCCCTACCCCGCCTTTTCCGCTTACCGCTATCTTCATACTATGTATAAATACCGTTGAATTTTGCCCAGCCGTTTTGCTTCGCAAAGCGAAACAGCTGGGACAAAATTGGCTAAAGAATTAATATATCGGCTTATAATAGCCCAGCAGCATCTAGGACTAAAGGCACCTTCTTATCCCATCCTATTGGCATAATATGAACACCTTGACATATAGGTTTGAGCTCCTTAATAAGCCGCGCAGCTATCTCTATTGACTTGGCGCTCTTATCCTTTGCCTTATCTATCTCTTCAATCAAATTATCAGGCACAAATACTCCGGCTACATTTTTATTCATATACCTTGCCATGCCTGCTGATTTTAAAAGCACTATACCTGCTATAATAGTTGTATTTAAATGCGCCGACGCTTTAAGAAATTTTTCAAAAAGATCCACCTGGTATATTGCCTGCGTCTGGAAAAACTGCGCGCCTGATTGTATCTTTTTCTCCATTTTCATAATCTCCGGCTCGATCGGATCTGCCCCGGGATTTACGACAGCCCCAACGCAGAATTTAGGAGACCCTTTTAATTCTTTTCCCGCCATATCTTTGCCTGCCTGCAGTTCTCTGATAACTTCCAATAATTGCATTGAATCCAGGTCAAAAACAGGCTTTGCGCCAGGATGATCGCCTAACGCAGGATGATCCCCGGTTAAAGCCAGCACATTCTCTATTCCGAAAACAGCTGCAGATAAAAGGTCTGACTGAAGCGCTAATCTGTTTCTGTCTCTGCATGTTACCTGAAACACAGGCTCTAATCCGCGCTCTATTAAAAGTTTGCATATTGCAAGTGAACCTGTGCGCATTACAGAGCTCTGCAGATCAGTCACATTTATCGCATCTACCCTGCCTTTTACAAGCTCGGCATCCTTTAATATTTCCTCAACATCAATGCCCTTGGGAGGAGCTATCTCGGATGTGACTATAAACTTTCCTGATTTTATCTTATCGCAAAGCGCCATAACCCTGAACCCTCTATTATTGCTGCTGCTTGAATGCTTCGACCACGTTGCGCATTAAAATAGCTACTGTCAAAGGCCCCACTCCGCCCGGGACGGGAGTGATATAAGAGGCCTTCTCAGCTGCCTTGTCAAACTCCACATCGCCCACTATCTTTCCCTCAACCCGGTTAATCCCGACATCTATTACAATCGCGCCTTCTTTTATCCAGTCTCCTTTTACTAGCCCTGCCTTGCCTACTGCCACTATCAGGATCTCTGCCTTCTTTACAAATTCCGGCAGCGTGCCTCTCTGACCAGTGGCTATATGGCACACTGTCACTGTGGCAAACTTATTCAGAAGAAGAAGCGCCAGCGGCTTCCCCACTATCTCACTGTGACCTACCACAACAGCCTCTTTGCCATATAATTCAAGAGAACTTATTGAATTTAATAACTCCATACAGGCAGCTGCAGTGCATGGCAATATGTTAGCCTTCCCGAAAACAATCTCCCCCATATTCTGAGGATGCACAGCTTCCACATCTTTCAGCGGGGAGATGTACCTGGATATAAGTTTCGTGTCTATGCGCTGCGGCAAAGGCATCTGCACTATAATACCGTGCACTGATTTGTCTTTATTCAAAGAATCGATGGCCTTTATAAAGTCATCCTGGTTGATATTCGCGTCCAGTTTTTTAAGCTCATAATCAATTCCCAGTTCTTTTGCGTTCTTTTCCTGAGATTTCAGGTAAATTTCAGAAGCTGGATTTTCGCCTGCGCCCAGGCTTACAAGTTTAGGAGTTATTCCATACTGATTCTTCAGCGCCTCAATCTCCTTCTTCACGTTTTCTTTTATTTTTAAGGCTACAGTCTTACCTTCCAATAATACAGCTGGCATCTCTATACCATCCTTTCCTTTGTCCTGGATATCGCTTTATTATAAGAATCTGTTATTTCCTTTTCAATGACCATTAAGACCTTTTTTTCTTTTTCCACAAAAGGCTCATCCTTAATGCCTTTAAGATTTATCTCTGAATTGAATACTCCTGAATTAAAACTGGCCTTTAAAAGTTCTGCGCCGCACCCGACATCTGTTATTAAATTAACATTTGATCCCGCAGCTAAATCCAGCGCTATATCTATGCCGGATTTTGAAAGCCGGCACATTTTTAAGGAAATATAATAACCGCCTTTTAGCGCTTTATCAATATCTTTTTCATCTTTTGCCCTGAATGCGCTGAGTATAGTTTCGTATGTCTTAACGTCCTCATCCACCAGCGACATAAACTCTTCTCTTATCTTTTTTAAAGCTGCCAGATGAGCCATCGCCATCACTTCAATACCTTTATATTTTTTATTTCCGATTGTAAAATTGCACACCATCTCCAAGAGGGCTATTCCCAGAGCTCCTGTCAGGCCTGCTACGCTTCCGCCTCCAGGCGTTGGCTGTCTGGCAGCAAGGTCATTAAGATACTTGCTTATAGGTTCGTCTATATACATATGACCGCCTCCACTTAAAACAATCCTACTATCTTCCCATCACTATCTATGTCCACCTTTGTTCCTGCAGGAACGGATGGCAGCCCCGGCATAGTGCGCATCTCTCCGCATAGCGGGTATAAAAAACCTGCGCCTGCTGAAATCCTTACGTCTCTTATCGGTAAAATAAAATCACTCGGCCTTCCTTTAAGCTCAGGGTCATGAGAAAGCGATAAATGGGTCTTTGCCATACATATAGGCAATTTATCATAGCCAAGTTTTGTATAGTGCTCTATCTTTTTTTTCGCTTCCGCTGAATAATTTACTTCTTTTGCCCCGTAAATCTTTTTCGCTATCGTCTCTATCTTTTTTTCAATGGGCATATCCAGGGGGTATAAAAACCTGAAGTCAGACTTTTCCCCGCATATCTTTATTACGGCTTTAGCCAATTCTATCCCGCCTTCCCCGCCTTTTTCCCACACCTCGCTCACAACAGCGTCGCTAGCGCCTGCTTTTACGGCTATTTCTTTTATTACAGCTATCTCGCTGTCTGTATCATATAAAAATCTATTTATGGCCACTACCACAGGCACTCCGAATAACTTCATATTCTCAATATGCTTTTCCAGGTTGGCGCCGCCTTTTTTAACAGCTTCCACGTCTTCTTTTTTCAAGGCCTCTTCATTTATCTTTTTGCCAGGCGCTGCTTTAAAAGCCCCTCCGTGCATCTTAAGAGCCCTGACGCTGCATACTATTACCACGGCGTCAGGCGGCTTAAGCCCCTCTACCCGGCATTTTATGTCCATAAATTTTTCCGCTCCGCAGTCTGCTCCAAAACCGCTCTCTGTAACCACATAATCCGCCAGTTTTAACGCTATCATGTCTGCTAGAATAGAATTATTTCCGTGCGCAATATTGGCAAAAGGCCCTGCATGCATAATGCACGGGGTATTTTCTGTCGTCTGGACAAGATTCGGCTTTATGGCGTCTTTAAGAAGCACTGTCATGGCTCCGGCGCATTTCAGGTCTTGGGCTGTAACAGGCCCTCCGTCATAAGTAAAGGCCGCTATTATTTTCCCAATGCGAATTCTTAAATCAGAAAGATCTTTTGAAAGCGCGAGTATCGCCATTACTTCGCTTGCGACTGTTATGTCAAAGCCTGTATCTCTGGGGGTTCCGTTTTCTTCTCCCCCAAATCCGGTCTTTATCTGCCTTAAAGCCCTGTCGCTTATGTCTACCACCCTGCGCGTGATAATAGTGTCAGGATTTATATTAAGCTTATTTCCCTTTGCGATGCTATTGTCAATAAACGCGGCCAGAAGATTATTGGCAGCGCCTACCGCATGTATGTCGCCTGTAAAATGAAGGTTTATGTCCTCCATTGGCAGGACCTGCGAATACCCTCCTCCTGCAGCCCCGCCTTTTATTCCAAAAACAGGGCCCATTGAAGGCTGCCTGAGTGTAGTTATGACTTTTTTCTTCAGCTTGTTAAGGCCCAGGCTCAGGCCGATAGTTGTTACAGTCTTTCCCTCTCCCAAAGGAGTGGGCGTAATAGCAGTGACGTCTATATATTTTCCAAAGGGCTTGTCTTTCAGGCGGCCTAGTATGGAGAGCGATATCTTGGCCTTGTATTTTCCGTATAATTCCAGTTCGTTTTCTTTTATACCTATTTTTTTTGCTATTTCAAAAATGGGTTTCAGTTTGGAAGACTGGGCTATATCAAGATCACTTGGGACATTTTTCATCTTTACCTCCATCTATTATCCAGCTCAAAGGCATTCTTAATCAATCTTACTTCAGGCCTAGGACTATCCACGCCTTCTACCGAAACCACATCAAACCTGCAGTTTTTATCTTCCAGTTTGAATTTTTTTATATACGCCAGGGCTGCCTTTGAAACCTGAAACTGCTTCTTTTTTAATATTGTCTCTTCCGGCGAACCAAACAGGGGATTATTCTTAGCCCTAACTTCCACGAAACAAATACAGCCCCTACAATCCGCTATTATATCTATTTCCCCGAGTTTTGTCCTGTAATTTCTTTCTATTATTTTATATCCGTTTTTGCGCAGATAAGAAACAGCTTCTTCTTCCCCTTTTCTTCCTGAACTAATCCTGGCAAATGTCATTTTTCAATGGCGCAAAGGTTTTTCTGTGTATCAAGCAGGACCCGTATCGCTCTATGGCCTCTAAATGATTTTTTGTGCCGTATCCTTTGTGTTTTGAGAAGCCGTACCGCGGATATTTTTTATCATATTGTTCCATTATCGCGTCGCGCGTCACCTTTGCGACTATTGATGCCGCTGCTATGGTAAGGCTTTTGGAATCGCCTTTTATAATCGGGATTGTTTTATAAGGGAGAAAACCGCCGAATAATCCGTCTACGAGAACGCAAATATCCTTTCTGATGTCTTTTTCTTTTTTATCAGTCAGGCGGCAAAATTTGGATACCAGATTTTTAACTGCCTGTTTCATCGCTGCAAGCGTTGCCATGTGTATATTTTCTCTGTCTATATAATTGTTATCTTTTATGCCTACGCCGAAAAACGCCTTCTCTGATATTTCCCTGAACGCTTTTTCTCTCTGTAAAGGCCTGAGCTTTTTGGAATCGTCTATCCTTGCTTTATAATCAGAATGCCTTAGGATTACAGCGCCCGCCACCACAGGGCCTGCCAGAGGCCCTCTGCCTGCCTCGTCAACGCCTATTACGATAGAGGCACCTTCAAGCAGCGCTTTTTTCTCCCAGGCCAGCATTTGCCTGGCCTTTGACAACATCTCTCTCTTCTTTAACCGATGTGCTCTTGCCAACTCTTTTCCTCAGATAATAAAGCCTCGCCCTGTTAACCTTGCCTTTTTTAACAACCTTTATCGAGTCTATTTGCGGGGAATGAATCAAAAACACCCTCTCAACGCCCTCTCCGAAAGATATGTGCCTTACAGTAAAGGTCTCTTTTATGCCTGAACCTTTTCTGGCAATTACAATCCCTTCAAAGGCCTGGTTCCTTGTCTTATCGCCTTCTTTGATCTTGACTGCCACCCTGACAGTATCACCGACTTTGAAATCAGTGACATCTTTTTTCATTAAATCTTTTTCCAGTTCTCTGATTATGTTCATGCGCCCTCCTAAGTTTGGAAACTCAAAAGTAAAAACGAAAAAGTCAAAACTACAATTAAAAATTCAAAACTTACTTTCCGTTTTTTAGTTTTAACTTTTGAATCTTGGTTTTGACTTTTTACTTTTGCCTTTTTACTTTAAAAGATCCGGCCTTTTTCTCTTGGTTGCTTTAATAGCCTCTTTTTTTCTCCACTCTTTTATCTGCTCGTGATCCCCGGACAAAAGGACATTGGGAACCTTCATGCCGCTGTAATCAGCCGGCCTTGTGTAATGCGGATACTCCAAAAGGTTTTCTGAAAAGGATTCATCTTTGCATGAATCCTTGTCTCCCAGCGCTCCCGGCAAAAGTCTTGCCACGCTGTCAATTACAGCCATTGCCGGCAATTCCCCTCCGGTCAATACAAAATCCCCTATTGATATTTCATCATCCACAAGGTGCTCTGCCACCCTGTCATCTATACCTTCGTAATGGCCGCACAATAGCACCATGTGTTCGTATTTTGACAATTTTACAGCAAGCGCCTGGTCAAACTTTCTGCCCTTAGGGCTGAGAAGTATTACCCTTGTTTTTAACCTCAGGTCCTTTATTTTTCTTCTTATATAATTGACTGCTTCAAAAAACGGCTCTGCATTCATCACCATGCCCGGGCCGCCGCCAAAAGGTTTGTCATCCACCTTTCTGTGTTTATCTTTTGAAAACAACCTCAAGTCTATTATATTTATCTCAACGACTTTTTTCTCTTGAGCCTTTTTTATAATAGACTCTCCCAGAACAGCATCAAACATCCTGGGGAATATAGTAAGGACGTCTATACGCATCGCAGTTCTTAAATGACGCCGTGTTTTTTGAAAAGGCTTTTTACTATCTCTGTAGGCGTGGCGCCTTTTGATAACCAGAATTTCGCCCTTTCCTTATCTATACTGATAAAGGTAGGCTTTTTGGACGGGTCATAATAGCCTAACTCTTCTATTGTCTTTCCGTCTCTCGCGCGCCTTATGTCGCAGACAACGATCCTGCGATGCGGTTTTTTCTTTGTCCCTAATCTTTTCAATCTGATTCTAACTGCCATCGTTCCTCCCAAATTTTGTGAAACAAAATTTGATCCCGAGTCCCGATTTATCGGGACGAGGGACCTT
>JAHJGB010000164.1 GCA_018824725.1 Candidatus Omnitrophota bacterium | reverse complement strand
TTTACTTTGTTGTTAAGTATATCTTTCATCTCTGCCAAGCGAGGATCTGCCAGGATGCTTCTATTCCCAAGCGCACGCGGGCCACACTCCATAGAGCCCTGAAACCATCCCACTATCTTGTGCTCGCTTATCAGTTTTGCTACCTCGCTTCCGATATCACTAGAGAGGTGAGATTTCAGATTTAATTTAGCGATTGCGACCTTTATATAATCATTATCAAATTCAGGGCCAAGGAAAGGCGTTGTAATCGGAATAATCTTGTCCCTTGGATTATTTAAGACCTGGTGATAATAATATAGAGCGCTGCCCATAGAAGTGCTGGCCTCTCCAGGCGCAGGGTGGACAAATATATCCTTAAAAATATGTTGCTTAAGGAGTTTCCCGTTTCCAACACAATTTAGCCCCACCCCTCCTCCTATAACCAGGTTTTCCATCCCTGTTTTTTCTTTTAAAGACCTGACAATATGAATAAGCGCTTCTTCAAAAATAAGCTGAAGGCAGAAAGAAATGTCTTCGTGTACAGGATCTATTTTGCTCTCCCTTTCTCTCTTTGGGCCAAACTCACGGATAAATTTATCAGACACATAGTTGCCTCCCAGCCACTTTATATGGTAATCAAAATACGAGGTATCTATCTTGAAACCTCCGTCTGGTAAAAGCTTTATTGTTTTCTTTAGCTTATCATAATAAGTAGGTTTTCCGTATGAGGCCAGGCCCATAACCTTGCCTTCCCCGCTCATGAATTTAAAACCAAGGTACTCGGTTATAGCTCCATACCACATCCCAAGCGAATGCGGCCAGCATATCTCTTTGACCTTATGTACCTTATTCCCTGAACCATAACCAAGCCATGTAGTAGTCCACTCGCCAGTCCCGTCTATGGAAAGTATAGCGCTCTCCTTAAAAGGCGAATTGAAAAAAGCAGCTGCGGCATGCGCAAGATGATGCGTTATAAAAATGATATCCGGATATCGTTTTTCTCCAGGAAATTCTTTTTTAAAATGCGATTTCATTGTCAGAAGCCCTGCGCCCTGAGATACGCGTTTTCCTTTAAACATGGCAAGCGATCCAGGCAGATGAATAAGCGCATAAGGCATGCGCTTAATAAAACCCAGCCCAGGATTATAATAGAACACTATCTTATCCAGATCAGAAAGCCTGATGCCGCCCTTTTTAAGACAATAGGCTATGGCATTTTTAGCAAATGCATAGGTATGTTTCTCTCTATTGAAACGCTCTTCTTCTGCCATAGCGAGTATTACGCCATCCTTTATCAAGGCACTAGAAGCATCGTGGCCGAAACAGTTAAGTCCCAAAATATACATATCTGATTTTCCTCTATCCGTTGTCAGGCATTTATTTTTTTATATCTCTCCTTGAACCATCTCCACGTCAGCTCAAGCCCGTCCTCAATCGCAACCTTTGGTTCATATCCTATATGAAGCCTGGATTTGCTGATATCGGACAATCTCCTCTTTATCCCATCCCATGACCGCATACTGGCAAACTGTACGCCTGCAGGATTTTTGGTTATTTTATTTATAAGATTCGCAAGGTCAATTATCCTGACTTCCTTTCCACTTCCTATATTATATGTATTGCCTATGGTGATATCTGAACCCAGGACCTGGACAGTTCCCTTTACCACATCATCCATATACGTAAAATCCCTGGTCTCCTCTCCAGTGCCTGTTACCACAAGAGGCCTTTTGTTAAGCGCAAGCATAAAAAAGTTAGGTATGACATTCCGATATTTACCTGGAGGATCCCCTGGCCCATAGGCATTAAAATAACGGACAACCGTATTGTTCATGTCATAATGTCTGCGGAAAAAATACACATACTCTTCACCTGTTAATTTTGATATGGCATACGGTGTTTCAAGCTTTGCGATAAGGTCTTCGCTCATCACTTCGTTCACAGACCCATAAACACAAGAAGAAGACGCGTATACAAACCTCTTTACTTTATGTCCATTAGCGTATTGCAACATCTTTAATGTACCCAGGGCATTGGTCAGCATATCTTCGCATGGGTGATCAATTGAATTCTGATTTGCGAAATGGGCAGCAAGATGAAAGACATAATCTATTTTTCCTTTAAAGACCTTATTTAATATAGTATCGCTGAGAATAGAGCCTTTGTAAAAACGCACATTTTTTGACTTTGGAAAATTGCTTTTAAGGCCTGCCGAAAGATCGTCTATTACAATCACATGACACCTGTGATTTTCCAAAAACGAGACCAGGTTACTTCCAATAGCACCTGCTCCCCCTGTAACCAGGACATTCTTACCGTTAAGAATATCAGACATTTCTTTCATGTTAGAATCTCGCTTTCTTAAGTAAGACACGGACAATCCTCTTGGCTGTTTTGCCGTCCCATAAGGCCGGTATCCTGGTACGCCTATGATCATCAGTAAGCGCGCTAAACGCTGCCAGAATTATTTTTTTTGTATTATTTCCTACAAGCACATTTGTCCCTTCTTTTAGCGTAAGCGGCCTTTCAGTCCTGTCTCTTAATGTGATACACGGGATTTTCAATACAGTCGTCTCCTCCTGAATGCCTCCTGAATCAGTCAGGACAAATCTTGAATTTGTAAGGAGCTTCATAAAATCCAGATAACCGTATGGCTGGGTAACTATGACCTGTTTCATGCTCCTTAAATAAGCCTCCAGGCCAAACTTTTTTATCATCTTCTCTGTCCTTAGATGTACAGGAAAGACTACTGTTATTTTTTCCTGTATCTTTTTTACGGCATCCAGAATATTCGATAGGTTCTTTTTTGAATCCACATTAGATGGCCTGTGAAGCGTAAACAAGGCATATCCTTTAGGGCTTAGCTTAAGTTTTTTCAGTATACGTGACTTATCAGCTTTTTTTCTGAAACAGGAAAGGGTATCTATCATTATATTTCCTACAAGAAATATTTTATTCCTTGGGATCCCTTCGTTTTTCAGGTTCTCAACCGCATCCTTGGATGGGGCAAAAAGATATTCAGAAATACTATCTGTCACAATCCGATTGATTTCTTCTGGCATAGCCCTGTCAAAACTGCGCAGCCCTGATTCTATATGGGCTATTGGTATTACAAGTTTTGCAGCTGTCAATGCAGCTGCCATTGTAGAATTGACATCCCCGACCACTACAATAAGATGCGGTTTTTCATCCAAAAACACCTTCTCAAGCCGTTCCATCAGGCAGGCTGTCTGGACAGCATGGCTCCCTGAGCCTACGCCGAGATATATTCCAGGTTTTGATAATTCCAAGTCTTCAAAAAACACCTTGGACATCCTTGTATCGTAATGCTGACCTGTGTGCACCACCAAAGATTTAAAACACCTATGCTTCGAGAGCTCCTTTACAAAAGGCGCTATCTTCATCATATTCGGCCTGGCGCCCACTACACTCAATATCTTTATACGCTTCATAAATCTTGCTCTCCTATGCGCAAATAAAAGAAAATCGGATGATAATTTTAATTAGCTCCTCGTATCAACAGCCTCAAAGTAGTGAATATATACTTCCAGCCTCGCCTGCAATAATCCTTCAGGTTCATCCCTGTTTTAGAATATCCGTAAGTCCTGGACTGCCATACGTAAGGGACCTCTACAACACGGTATTTCATCTTTAACGCGCGATAAATAAAATCAATGAAATATTCTCCATAATCGCCTCTTAATCTGATCTTATTAAAGATCTCTTTTCGCGCAACTACAAAACCGCTCGTATAATCCTTGAATCTGTGGTCCAGACATATCTGAATAAAAAGATTCATCAATCTGCTTAATACCTCGCTAAGAAACATATTTGCAGGCCCTTTTTTCTGCTCTCTCCAGTTGCCGCCCAATACAAAACGCGAGCCCACAGCTATATCATAGTCCGCCTTTATAAAATAAAATAAAATCGGCAGATATCTAGGGGGCATTGAAAAATCGCAATCCATCCAACCGACTGTATCGCCTGCGGCCAGCTCAATACCTCTCCATATGCTGTTTGTAAGCCCCGGGTTTTCTTTTCTAATTTCAAGCCTTAAAAAAGGAAACTTTCCGGTCTTTATCATATCAGTCACAACCTTGCCTGTCCCGTCAGGAGAGCTGTCATCAACAACTATTACTTCATGAATACCTTCAACAGCTTCCTGGATAGATTCTATTAAAGGCTTTATATTTTCCACTCCATTATAAGTAGGTAAAATTATTGAAAGCTTATTTTGCATCAAAATAATCCTTTGATAGTCTCTATGACTTTATTTATCTGCTCATCAGTGATGGCCTGTCCGCTCGGAAGATAAAACCCTGACCTTGAGATTTTCTCTGTGACAGGATATAGCTCATTCTTAAAATAACCCTGCTTTTTTAGAGCAGGCTGTTCATGGATGCCGATAAAAAACGGCCTTGTCTGCACCCCTTGTTTCTCTAATCTTTCCATGATCTTATAACAAGGCCAATCTATATATCTTGCAACAGATTTTTTAATCCAGTTTTTTTCAAAGTACTCTTTGGTAGCCGCATCTTCTTCCAGCAG
>JAHJGB010000163.1 GCA_018824725.1 Candidatus Omnitrophota bacterium | reverse complement strand
TTTTGAACGAAGTTTCGCCTATGAAACTATATGAATATCTTGCTATGGGAAAGCCTGTGGTGAGCACATCTTTTTCAGATGAGTTACTTGGTCTCGAAAATATTTTAAGCATTGCTGATAGCCGCAGCTCTTTTGCGCAGCTGGTAGAAAGGGCTTTAAATGGATGCGGAGAAGATATGGTTTTAAACAGGAAGAAATTAGCAGGAGAGAATTCCTGGCAGAACCGTCTGAATTTTTTGTCAGATAAAATTGAGGCATGCTGGCGCGTAAAACAGAAAGGTCAATGATATGATAAAAGGGCACAATATAATCTGTATATCCAGCATTGACTGGGATTTCGTATGGCAGGGCCATCAGGAGATAATGTCTACTTTTGCGAAAAACGGGAATACAGTCCTGTTTATAGAAAATACAGGGATCAGGACCCCTAAATTTACAGACTTCCCAAGATTAAGAAAAAGGTTTCTGGCCTGGATGAAAGGGATACGCGGGTTCAGGAAAGAGTCAGAAAATCTATTTATCTATTCTCCGCTTATCCTGCCATTTCCATATTCCAGGATAGCGAGGTGGTTTAATAGAAAGCTTCTGATAAATTCATTAAGAGGTTGGATGAAGATAATGGGTTTTCATGACCCTATTATCTGGACATTTTTGCCCACAAGACTGGCGATAGATGTTATAGATAATATTGACAATAAATTGGCAGTTTACTATTGCATAGCTGATTTTTCAAAATTGTCAGATAATCCTAAAAAGGTGCACAGGACAGAGGCAGAGCTCATAAATAAAAGCGATGTGGTATTTGTCCAGGGAGATGTCTTGGGAGAGAAGTGTGTAAAAGCGGGCAAGGATTTCTATGTCTTTCCATTCGGTGTCAAGACAGAGGTGTTCCTGGAATATAAAAAAGGCAAAAAAAGCGTACCCATAGACATGAAAGATGTTAAAAGGCCTGTTATTGGTTATGTGGGAGGAGTGCACAGGCATATAGATTTTAATTTAATAAAGCGCTTGTCATATGATTTCAAGGATTGTTCTATAGTCTTAATAGGGCCATTGCAGACAGATTGCGCGGAGATAAAAAATCTTAAAAATGTGGCATTGCTTGGCAAAAAGGATTTTTTAGATCTGCCGGTTTATATAGATAATTTTGACATTGCGATCGTACCATATCAATTAAACAGTTATACAACGACTGTATATCCTACTAAAATGAATGAATATCACATAATGGGGAGGCCTGTAGTATCTACGCCACTGCCAGAGGTCTTGAAGTTTAATGCTGAAAATAATAACCTGGTTTATATAGGCAGGACTCCGGAAGAATTTTCCAGGCATGTTGCCAGTCTTGTTTCAAAGAAAGACGGATTGGAGAGCATAAGAATAGAGTCAGCGATGAGAAATAGCTGGAGCGCAAGGATCGAGGATATGAGCCAGAAAATGGCAGAGGCCATGGATAGAAAAAAGACAGAGCCTGAGGACTGGAAGGATAATCTGAAAAAGATATACAAGAGATCCAGCGAAAGAATACTTAACATGACAGTGATAGCTTTAACAGCGTATTATATCCTGTTTCATACGTCTTTTGTGTGGTTTATAGCGAGCCCCTTAAAAATAGAAGAGTTGCCTAAGGTTGCGGATGCGATAGTTGTATTTGCTGGAGGCGTAGGCGAATCAGGCAGGCCTGGACAGGGTTATGAAGAAAGATTAAAACATGCAGTTTATCTGTATGAAAAGGGTTTTGCCGGAAATATAATCTTCTCATCAGGATATAGTTATGCGTTTAAAGAGGCAGATATCATGAAAACCATTTCTTTAAGTATGGGGGTGTCTCAGGATGCCATTATCATTGAAGAAGAAGCAGTGAATACTTATCAAAATGTAAAATATTGCGCAGATATACTAAAAAGGCATAAATGGAAAAAAGCGTTATTAGTCAGCTCGCCTTATCATATGAGGCGCTCAGGCCTTGTGTTTAAAAAGATCGCTCCGGATATAAATATTATATACGCGCCAATACCTAAGAGTTTATTTTATAAACATGAAAACAATGCGAAGCTGCATCAGATAAAAGGAATATTGCATGAATATCTGAGTATAGCCTATTACTGGTGGAAAGGTTATGTTTAGAAATAAAGAGGGGGGTTGGATGAAGATATCTGTGGTCATGCCTGTATTTAATGAAAAAGACACCATAAGGGATATAATAGGCAGGGTAATGAATGTTGATTTTGAGAAAGAGCTGATAATAGTAGACGATGGCTCGAAGGACGGCACAAGAGAGATATTGGCTGGCATCAAGATGGATGGTGTAAAGATAATATATCATGATAAGAATCAGGGCAAAGGTAAGGCCCTAAAGACAGGCATTAAAAATTCTACAGGAGATATAATAATTATTCAGGATGCAGATTTGGA
>JAHJGB010000162.1 GCA_018824725.1 Candidatus Omnitrophota bacterium | reverse complement strand
CGTCCCTATAGCCATGAACGTAGCGTCTGTCGTATCGTAAGGCAGCCTTATTTCCCCGGCATAATACGGGCTGAATCCGGCCGCTATATCGGCTTCCTTTTCAAGTCTTCGCAAAAAGTCAGCCTTTTCGCCGTTAAAAGTATTGTAATTTATGGCAACATACTGGATATTATTTTTCTTCAAAAACTCCTTTGCCATTGCGCAATAAGGACAAGTAGAGGTAGAGTACACTTTAACATTAGGCATAATCCCTCCTGTTTACGTGGCGAGTTTGGCGCCAAGGTCAAAGGCCTTTTTTAAATAAGCCGGATGGCTGAGTATATCGCCTTTGGCCTCGATAGCCGGGCAAAAAAGTTCGTATTTGTAACTCGCGTTAATAGTCGCAAAAAAGTTTCTGGCTATTGCCTTTGAATTTTCAAAAAAATCCTTCCGCCTGGAGCCTTCCACGGAGATAAATGCCCCGGGTATTTTTTTATAGCCGTTATCTTTTTTCAATATATACTTGGCGCGCCACGCGCACTGGAACCTGTCTATCATCATCTTGGACTGAGCGCTGAGGCTTCCGAAGAATACAGGCGAGGCGAGCACAACAGCATCAGCCTCTTTTATTTTCTTATACACTGCCTGCATGTCGTCATCCACCAGACACCCGCCGTCGTCAGTCATCTTCGCGCATTCCTGGCACGGGACAAATTTCAGCTTGTTAAGGATGATTTTCTCCGTGTCAGCGCCCTTACTCCCGGCTCCCTGTAAAACCTTATCCAAAAGCAGGTCGATATTTCCTTTTATTCTGGGGCTGGCGTTTATACCAAGTATTTTCATGATCAATAGTTTTCAGCTATCAATTCGTAATACGCCTTAGGATGGGCGCAAGCAGGGCATTTATCAGGCGCCTCTGTACCTTCATGTACGTAACCACAGTTGCGGCATTTCCATTTTACTGCTTTGTCTTTTTTAAAAACTGCCTTATCTTTTACATTCTTCCAGAGTTTTCTGTATCTTGCCTCATGCCCTTCTTCAACCTCTGCAATTTCTTTGAATTGATCCGCTGCTTCCGTGAGGCCTTCTTTGCGGGCAGCGGCTTCAAAATTTTTGTACAGCTTTGTCCATTCCATATTTTCGCAGTCAGCAGCTGCCTTAAGGTTATCCAAAGTAGTCCCGATAACACCTGCGGGATAAGCTGCCACGATTTCCACGTCTCCGCCTTCGAGTAACCTGAAAAATCTCTTTGCGTGTTCTTTTTCATTGTCAGCTGTCTCTAAAAATATCGCTGATATCTGCTCATAACCTTCTTTTTTCGCCACGCCAGCAAAATATGTATAGCGGTTCCTGGCCTGCGACTCTCCCGCAAACGCTGCGAGTAGATTTTTCTCTGTCTGACTGCCTTTCATCTTCATTTTACTGCCTCCTTTATTTTATTTTTTAGTTCAATTAATTCTTTATCGTCAGGCACCCACTGTACCTTTAACCCTTTGACCGGTAATTCAAATTTAACTGCCTCCATAATATTTTCTATATCGCTTATGCTCTGGCCGCCCCAACCGTAAGACCCGAATGCCAGACCCACCCTGTTTTTAGGGGCCAGGCCTTTCATATAAGTCATGAATGCGGAAACAGTCGGAAGCATTCCGTTGTTTAAAGTAGGCGAGCCGACGCATATATATTTTGTGTCAAGTATAGAGGTCATCACATTCGATATGTGGCTTGACTGCAGATCTCTTATTTCGCACGGTATATTTTTTTCTTCAAAGACATCTTTTATCGCATGCGCCATTTTTTCAGTGCTGTGCCACATTGTGTCATACACCACCACAGCTTTTTTTTCGCACTCGTTATCAGCCCATTTTTTATAAAGCGCTATTATATCCTTTATATGGCTTCGCCAGATAAGGCCGTGGCTCGGCGCAATCATATCTATAGCCAGTCCTGAAACAGCCTCGAGCACCTTTCCTACCTGGGCGCCGTAAGGTAAGACTATATTCGCATAATATTTTGCAGCTTCTATTCTCGCCCTGTCCCATCCGAATTCATCATCAAACCTTTCATTGGACGCAATGTGCTGGCCAAACGCGTCATTGGGCAAAAGCAGTTTTTCCTCGGGGATATAAGTCGCCATTGAATCAGGCCAATGCACCATCTGCATCAATAAAAAATTCAGATTCCTCCTGCCTATATTAATAGAATCGCCTGTATTCACAACCTTGAAATTCAAATTTTTCTTAAAATGTTTTTTCAGGCCTTTCTCGCCGTTCGGAGAGCACACTACAACAGCATTCTTCGCGATATCCGCCACATCCAAGATGCTTCCCGAATGGTCCATCTCTGTATGGTTTGAAATAATATAATCTATTTTAGCCGGGTCTATAACGCTCTTTATCCTTTCCAGCATCTCGTTAAACATATAATGCTTCACAGTATCCACAAGCACTATTTTTTGGTCTACAATTAAATAGGCATTGTATGTGGAGCCAAGTTCAGTGGAATAACCGTGAAAATTCCTCAGGTCCCAGTCAATAGCGCCTACCCAGTATATGCCTTTTTTGATCTCTAAGGCTTTCATGCACCTACCCTTCCTTTATGAATTCGGTTTTCTTTGCCCCGCATACAGGGCATACCCATGAATCCGGAATATCCTCAAACCTGGTGCCCGGCTGTATGCCTCCATCAGAATCTCCTATCTCAGGGTCGTATACATAATTACATACAGTGCAGATATATTTTTGCGAGGTTTGCTTTTTTTCAGCAGCAACTTCGGCTTTTAAAAATGTAGGCGCTGTTTCAGGAGTAGTTCCGCGTTTAACCTGATGATAATAATCATAGGTCATGGGTTTTCCCGTATTCAATATTTTTGAATCCGTCATCTCGCCCAGAAAAAGCGTATGAGTACCGCAATCAAACTGGTTTATGACCTTTGCCTCCAGGTAGCAAAGCGCATTTTCCAGTACCACGGGGCATCCTGAACCGAGTTTTATAAATTTTGTATCCTTGAATTTATCTTCTACCCTGCCTGACTTGAATCCGAATTTGCCCATAAAACTTAAAGGCGTTTCCTGCGCCAATATTGAGATACTAAACCTCTTGCTTGATTCTATATACTCATGCGTAAGGTTTTTCTTGTTGATGCTTATGGCCACAGTTACAGGCTCGCTAGTAATCTGAAAAACAGTATTGGCTATCTGGCCGTTCAGCAAATCTCCTTTATTGGAACTTACTATGTACATGCCATAGCCTATATTATGCAGGACGTTCGGATCCATATAGCCTCTATTTATTTAATATTTTAGCAAGATCATCTTTAGGATTAGTTACTAGTCTCAAATCAAATTTTTCCTGAAGCACGCCGAACACATTCTTTGACAAAAACGCAGGCGGCGTAGGCCCTATATACATACCCTTTATATTAAGATACAATAAACTCAAAAGAATCGCAACTGCTTTCTGCTCAAACCATGAAAGCACCAGCGTCAACGGCAGGCCGTTCACATCTGTCTTGAAAGCCCCTGCCAGCGCTTCTGCAATCTTTATCGCAGAATACGCGTTATTGCACTGGCCCACATCTATCAGCCTGGGGATGCCGTCTATATTTCCGAAATCAAGCTTATTGAAACGGTATTTTCCGCACGCAAGCGTAAGTATCACGCAATCTTTCGGGACCAGTTCCGCGAATTCCGTATAATAGTTTCTGCCCGCTTTAGCGCCGTCGCAGCCGCCTATTAAAAAGAAATGTTTTATCTTCCCTGATTTTACGGCGCCTATCACTTTATCAGCCAGGCCCAGGACCGCAGTGTGATGAAAACCTGTCATTATCTTTTTACCCGGCGCCTCAGGCAAACCAGGCAAACTCTTCGCCTTTTCAATCAGCTCGCTGAAATCTTTTCTATCCTGTATGCGCCTTGACCCAGGAACGCCTGTTATCCCTATTGTAAACAGCCTGTCCAGATAAGCATTTTCCGGAGGTATAAGGATGCAGTTTGTAGTAGCCAGAATAGCTCCGGGAAACTCTTTGAATTCTTTTTTCTGCTCCTGCCATGCCCCGCCGTAATTACCTGCCAGATGTTTGAATTTTTTAAGCTCAGGATAGCCGTGGCTAGGAAGCATTTCCCCATGGGTATAGACATTCACGCCCGTATTTTCTGTCTGATTCAATAATCCATAAAGGTCTAAAAGGTCATGCCCGGTGATAATTATGCCCGGGCCTTTCTTGGTACCTGTTTCAACTTCCACGGGCACAGGATTACCGAATTTCCGGGTATGCGCTTTATCCAGAAGCTCCATTACCTTTATATTAATATAACCGCACTTTAAAACAAGCTCGATATACTGATTTATGTCAAAACTTACATTTGTAACTGTCTTAAATAACGCTTCGTGCATAAAAGCGTCCACTTCTTTATCTATAGCTCCGAGTTCTCTTGCGTGATACGCATACGCGGCAATGCCTTTTAACCCGAATAATAGCGTATCCTGCAGGCTCTGTATGTCTTCATTTTTTCCGCACACCCCGACTCTCGTGCATCCTGTCCCTCCTGCTGTCTGTTCGCACTGATAACAAAACATATTAACGCCTCCTAGATGGCAGACTAAAGTCTGCCCTACAATTTTGCCGCAAAGGCCTTCATTAACAGGCAGGTTAAAACCTGCCTATTCTCGGCCTTTGCCTTTAGAATGTTCTTTATACCTGGCAAATTTCTCCGCGCCTATACATTCCTTTGCCACACTGCACCAGTCGAGACATGACCCAGGCAAACATCTGCCAGCCTTTTGTCTGCAATAAGGGCAAATGGTTTCTGTTTCATCAGACCAGATCTCTATTTCTTTGCCGCATGAACATTTAATATTCTCAGGAAACGGCTCTTTTACCCTCTTGGAGCCCGGGCATGTGTCAAAAAAACTCATTTTATATCCCCTTGGATACCTATGGTAATTTCCTTTACAGGTATTTTTTTGCCGGATAATTTCATTGCCTCGCTCACTATACGATTCAAACCAAAACAGCATGGCACTTCCATATGCGCAACTGTCACACTTTTTAAATTATTGACTTTGAAAATCTCCGCCAGCTTCTTTGTGTATAAATCTCCTTCATCAAGTTTAGGGCAGCCTATAATAAGAGGCTTGCTCTTCAACAGGTCCTGATGAAAATCCGGATACGAAAACCCCACGCAATCCGCGGCTATCAATAAATCGGCATTTTTTAAATACGGCGCATCTACAGGGACTAGCTTTAGCTGTACCGGCCAGTTCGTAAGCTCAGACACGGATTTTTTTGTGCCTTGAGCATCGAGCCTAGAGCCTGGGGCCTTTAAAGTTTTCACAGCTGTCCCCGGGCATCCGCATGGCAATTTCTTAGCCTCTTTCTTTTTCATCTCTTCCAGATGCTTCTTGGCTGCTTCTCCGTCAAAAGCCTTTACGTCTTTTTCTTCGATACTGATAGCACCTTCAGGGCAATGGCCAAGACACGCGCCCAACCCATCGCAATAAACGTCTTTTACGAGCTTAGCCTTCCCGTTTACAATCTGAAGAGCCCCTTCCGCGCAATTCGGTATACATAACCCGCACCCTGTGCATTTTTCTTCATCTATATTAACAATCTTCCGCTTTCCCATTCCGCTCTCCTAGCCGGATAATTCTTCTATGTTTATCCCGCCCAGTTCTTTTATAAGTTTTGCATTAATAGCCTTTATCTTTTTTCTGACCTTGCACCTCGTTCTATTCGGACATATCTTGCCCTGCAGAAAACAGTTTGTCAGGTCTATTTCTCCCTGATAAACTATAATCACATCAGCAAGGCTTATTTTTTTAGGCACCATGGCAAAAGAAAAACCGCCTGCCTTCCCTTTATACGAAGAAAGTACGCCCTTTACTGCCAGCTTCTGCAATATCCTTCTTAAAAATACCCTGGGAAGCTTTTCTTCCGCCACTATATCTTCCACAGTTACTATCTTTTTGTTCTCATGCCTCAATGCCCTGGCCATAAATAACAAAGCCCTTAACGCGTAATCAGTATCCCTGGTTATAAACCTCATGCACCCGCCTTTTCAATTGATACTATCTTAGTATCATTTAGATTAATTGTCAAGTAAAATATTAAACCGCCTTCACGTATATGCAGGACGCCAGTTCCTTGTCAACCGCAAACTGGCTTTTGCCTATCTGAAAAACAAATGAAGGAAATCTCTGGATAAGGGTAATTTCTATATTCGGAAGAGCGCCTATGGCTATTATCCTCTGCAACATTGCCTTATCCTCTGTCTTTATATGTGACACCTTTGCCTTTTTATGCAGGTCCAACTTGGATAACGGTAAGATTATTTTTTTGTCCATTTTATACCTTCTTATACCTTTATAATATAACGCCCAGGGTTTTTAATACTATATTTAGGACATAAGCCACGCTGAATGAAAAAAATAAAACAAATACAGATATGCCTATGCCTATTTTCCAGCCGCGTTCTTTTATGTTCATCAAAAACTGCGCTATGCACGGCAAAAACAGGGTCAATGCCACGCAGCTTACCACAAGCTGGACCCCGTCCAGTTTTCCGTGCGCGCTCAGGTCATAAAGCCCGGCTGCGCCATAATCCCTTCTGAAAAAACCGAATAAAAACGCCTTCGCGGCCTCTGCAGGCAATCCTATAGCTCTAAGCGGGCCTTTTAAAATATCCACCAGAAAATCAAATATCTTCGCAAGCCTGCCCAGCCATATCAAAACTCCTGCCCATAAAAATATAGGCATAATCTCTTTAAAATACCATTTGACCCTGACATATGTTTTCACAATTACATTGGAAAGGCTCGGCATCCTGAGAGGCGGAATCTCCATGTAAAAAGACGGCCTATCCCCAGGCAATATTTTTGAAGTGAGATACCCCACAAGTAAAAATATAAATCCTATCACGCCAGCCCATATGAATAGCGCCATTGGATTGTGCTGCAAGAGCGCCATGATAACTCCCAGCTGAGCTGAGCAAGGCACAGCCAGCGCCAGAAGAAGCGTCGCTATAATCCTTTCTCTTTTGGTAGGCAGAATTCTTGTGACCATTGTAGCCATAGTAGCGCATCCGAAACCCAACACCATGGGTATAACAGCTCTGCCGCTCAAACCTATTTTTTTAAACGTCCTGTCTATAAGCATGGCAATCCTGGGCAGATAACCCGAGTCTTCTATCAATGAAAAAAACAGGAAAAAGAACGCGGTTATGGGTAGTATTATTGCAAATGCGTACCTGAATGCCATTGTAATAAGGCCATACTCGCCTATAAACAATTCATGCAAAAATTGCCATGGTATAAACCTCGCTACCATGTTTTCCGCAAAAGGCGTTATATATTTATCAAATATATTTGTCTCTATAAAATCCACCACTGTCCCTGCCCCGAACTGGCCTACGAATTTATAAAGCCCAAAGTAACTAACCAATAAAAATACCGGAATGCCCAGCACAGGGTTCATCAACAGCCTGCTTAATCTTTCCCGGAAGCTTATGCTGTCTTTTGCGAACCTCACCGCTTTTTTCAATATATCATTTACCTCGTTCTGCCTTTCAATAGCCAGTTCGTAAGAAATAGGATTTTTATAATATGTCTTAAGGTTATTGACAATCTGTTCAATCTCGCTGAAACCAGCCGCATCTTTTTCTTTTACCAGGTTTCTTATGCCCTCGTCTTCCTGTAATAACAAAATAGCGATGGAACGCGGAGAGAGATAATAATCATACTGCAGAAGATTTACTATCTTCTCTATCGCCATCTCTATGGAATTTTCTATCGGACCCTTATAGTCTCTTTTTATCATATTCGCTTATCTTTTTCTTTAAATTATCTATGCCTTTGCCTGCTGTTGAAATCGCAGGCACTACAGGAATTCTTAATTCTTTCTCTAAAAGCCCCACATCTATTGAAACGCCTTCCTTCACAGCCTCATCCATTATATTCAGGACAAGTATCACTTCCAGATCCGCTTCTATAAGCTGCAGGGTCAGTAAAAGCATCCTCTCCAGATTTTTAGCGTCCACTACATGAATAATTATCTCGGGTCTTTCCTTGATTAAAATATCCCTCGTGACCCTTTCTTCTTCTGTTATACTGTACAATGAATACATGCCGGGCGTATCAATGACCTCGTATTCCGCTCCATCCAGATTCATCTTGCCTCTGGACACCTCAACAGTAGTTCCGGGATAATTGGAAACAACCACATACTGTTTTGTGAGCGCGTTGAATAAAACACTTTTCCCTACGTTGGGGTTTCCGACAATAGCTATCTTTTTTACGCTCATATTATCCGGTAAAAAAACTTTGGCCTGCTTTTCTGGCGGTTTTTTGCGATTCTTTTATTTTTTCTTTCTGGACATCCGGGCCGAGCGCATCCATGGGCTGGCTGTTTATAAAGGTAATATCCAGTATGCCTGCCAGGCCGAATACAGCCCTTATGTAAGGCTCCTGAAAGTCATAAGCATGGCTGGGGCTTCCGGGCGAATAATCTCCCCCGCGGCTCGTGATAACAACCATCTTTTTATTCTTCACAAGGCCTTCCGGCCCTTTTTCGGTATATTTGAAAAGATATTTCGGCTGAAGAATCACATCTATGTAATGCTTTAAGTAATAAGGTACGCTGAAATTCCACATAGGAGAGCTTATGACATATCCGTCTGCTGAAAGAAATCTTTCTATGTGTTTTATAATATCGCTCCAGGCGGGCTTTAAATCATCAGGCAGGTCTTTTCCTCCGAGTAATACATATTTTCCGTTTACTGCCTTGACAGTGAGCTCCGGAAGCTTTTCTTTTGTGACATCCAGCGTATCTACTTTACAATCAGGCAAATTCTCTTCTAATCCTTCAAAAAACGCCTCTGTGACCTTAAGCGTCCTGGATTCCTGTCCTCTAGGCGTAGCAATAATATGCAAAAGTTTCATAGCGCTCTCTTTGATTATTTCTGCGTCTTTATTTCTTTTGACAATTTACCGCTTAGATTGCAATATGCTTCTGCAGATAACACATCGCCGGGCTTGGCATCAGGGATAAGATAACTCACTGTCTGAGTCATAAGATTATCCTGCTGGCTTATGGCGTGGCTTATCACTTCTCTCCCGTTGATGCTGACGTCTACTTTATTGATAAGATGCTTCTTAACATCCTTTACGTTGTGCATAATAATTGCGGTCAGTATTTTCGTCTTCGGAACATACGTAAGTTTTATATCTGAAGGCGGATGGGCATATGCCGCTGAACAGATAAACAAGCTTAAAACCAAAACTATCGCTATCTTTCTCATTTGTCTCTCCTTTTGTTTAATAAAGGCACCAATAAATTAAAACAGGCCAAGGCCGCGAGCTCAGGCTCTTTAACACCTGCGGTATATAAAATAAAGATCAGCGCGCCTACGCCTGATCCGAATATTATCTTACCATAATATGTCATAGGCGTTGTCATTGGCTCTATGAGCATTATGAATATAAAGAAATAATTCAGGTAGCCTAGTATATCAAAGATTTGCACATTTTGAATAACTGCCTGAGCCCCGAATAAAATAAAAGAGGCGATAAAATAGCTTATAATTAGCTCCGGCTTTTTTATTTTAAAAGAAAAATAAACCCCAAAAGGGATAATGATATACCATAGATACGCGCCTTTCCATTCTGTATAAGCTCCCAGAAGAAAAACCGCAACTAAAACCCCGAATGCCGCAGGGTTAAATATATGCCTTGCCTTGAATCTTATAATATGCTTGGAGCTTATAGCTAATATAGAGGCCAGGGCTATTATCCACCAGGCCTGGGAGCTGGCTATTACATAACTTACTATTAAACCTGTTATGATTGAGCTTTCCGTTAGAACAAATTCCTTTTTCTTTAAGTAAGCTGCAACAGAATCAACCAGCGCCGCAGATATAACGCTGATACATATAGCTAATAAAAACTTTGTGTCCTTTTCCAAAAAAGTTATATATGCGGAGAATAACAGTAAAAATATGCCCAATTGAACTTTTATTGATTTCAATGTAAGGTCACCTATTAATTTAGCAGTCCCGATTCACTTCATCGGAACTGCTAAATTGGTTAAGGAATTCAAGTTACTTTAAGCGCGCTAAATACCTGAAAGCCCCCAAGGCTGCTTTTGCCCCGTCTCCTGCAGCTATCACTATCTGTTTTTCAGGCACGCTTGTCACATCGCCTGCGGCAAAGATTCCAGGGACATTGGTTTCATTCGCGCAATTAACCTTTATCTCTTGTCTTTCATTTTTATCCAGGTCTTTGGCAAACCAGGAGTTCGGCATCAGGCCTATCTCTATAAATATCCCTTTCACATCAAGGGTTTGGGTTTCACCCTGAGTGTCTATATTTATACCTTTGACAAACTTATCCCCTATTATTGACTCAACCCTTGTATTATGTAAAATTTTTACCTTCGGATTATTCTTTACCTTCTCCTGCATAATAGAATCGCCCGTAAACGCATCGGTTATGTTTATAAGATAAACTTTATTGGCGATATTCATCATCTGTATGGCCGCGTCCAAGGCGGAATTCCCCCCGCCTATAACCGCAACATCCTGTTCAGCAAAAAGCGGGCCATCGCAGGTAACGCAGTATGCGACCCCTTTATTCTTGTATTCCTTTTCTCCCGGCACGCCTATTTCTTTTACCTTTTTCCCTGCCGAGATTATCACTGTCTTTGCCTCGTAATTCGCTTTAGTGGTTTTGATATAGATTATATTGTCTTTTTTCTCCAGCTCCACAACCTCTTCGTTCAGATTCAGCTGAATCCCGTATTTATCCATATGCTCCTGGAATTTTGCCACCAGGTCCGGGCCTGTTATAAACTGATAGCCGGGGTAATTTTCCACATCAGAGCTCCACGCTGCCTGGCCTCCGATATCTTTGGTAATAACGAGAAATTTCATTTTCTTGCGGGCTGCGTATACGCTGGCAGTTATGCCTGCCGGCCCTCCGCCTATAATAATAAGGTCCAGAATCATATTTTTTACGCCTTTCTTTTTATATGCCCGGGGGTAAGATCTACAATTTCGTCAATATCCACTACAATCAGATAAGTAGGCGTGGGTAAAAGCGCCTCGGGATGCGTTTGGTGGCCTTTTTCGCCCTTTATATTTTTTAACAAGCGGTGCGAAATCCTGGAGGTGATTTTATCTTCCCATAATTTCAATATGCTTTTACTGACCTTGTTTTTCTGCACAATCTTCGCTTTTCCTTTAAGGCAATATCCCATAAACTTATGCTCGTCAACAGCGATTATACTTATATGCGGGTTGGCCTTAAGATTTTCATATGTCCTCGCCATATAAAGGTCTAAGAGATAGGCCTTGCCGGATTCATCTATCCGGACTATACCTTTACAGGAATTATGCGGATATCCTTTTTTATCAATAGTGGATATCACTGTGTAACGTTGATTATGGAAAAATTCAACTATATCAGGTTTTATCATTTGATAATCCTTTTTTATAAAATATGCCGAGAGGTATCTTTGAATCGGTATTATAATCCCACTCCTTTATTTTTTCCATGGCGAGGCTATAATCTTCCGGGCTGTAATCCTTTAATTCATAAACCCTTTTATTGTAGTAATCGTACATATTGAAAAACGTCACGCATACCTGTAAAACATCCACCAGGCTGAAACCTTTATACATAATCGCTTCTTTGAATATTTTTTTAAGGAGCTCTATACCGTGCGTATAGCCTCTGGCGATAAAACTTGCGTGGCTTGCCATCATAAGTTCCAGCGGATTTATAGGCGACTCTTTTGTGCCTTTGGGCGTAGAGCGGCCTTTAAAGCCCAGAGGCGACGTGGGCGTATACTGGCCTGTGGTCAAACCATACACCCGGTTATTATGAATTATAATATTTATGTCTATATTTCTTTTTGCAGCGAATATCAGATGTTCCAGCCCTTCCCCGTAAGTATCTCCGTCCCCGGCAAACCCTATTACTTTGAGTTCCGGGTTCGCGAGCTTTATCGCTTCGCAAACAGGTACCACCCGCCCGTGCAGCGAGTAAAAACTGTTCACGTTCAGATAATCTGCTATTTTAGCGTGGCAGCCTATGCCTGAAACAATCACTATCTTTTCTCGCGGAAAACCTTCCTCTATCAATCCACCCAGCACTGCCTTGATGGAATTCAATATCGCAAAATTCCCGCATCCCGGGCACCACGTATTCTTGGCATTTGTAGATAAACTAATATTTTCCATACAATTCAACAACGTCGTTTTTCTAGTTGTTCCTCCAATTCTTCAGGCGTAAAAGGCCGGCCGTCGTATTTCAATACCTTATCATCTACGTTTATTCCATGAAATTTAACAAAATCAGCCAATTGGCCTGTAGCATTGTTCTCAACGCATATTATTTTCTTAACGCCTTTAAGGGCCTCTTTGAACTGTTTTAAAGGAAACGGAGAAAATACCATAGGCTGCACCACTCTTAACCCAAGCTTTTCTCCTGCCTCTACACATACGCCTTTATTCGAGCCCCAGCAAAAAAGAGCTGTAGGGGCATCTTTTTTGCCGTAAACTTTCACGGTTTCATGCTGCTCCAGCTCTTCAAGCAGATACCCTGCCTTGCGAAGCCTTTTGTCCTGCATTGCCACTGTTAAATCTTTATCTTCTGTTGTTATGCCGGCCTCATCGTGTTCATAGCTGTTAATTTTTACTACAGCTCCTTTATCAGAAGGAAATGCAAGAGCTGAAATCCCGTTTTTAGTATTTTGATATCTTTTATATTCGCCTAATTTACTCCACAATAAAGGCTCAGGCCCGTTTATTTTGCCTGCCAGATCTATATCAAAACTATAAGTCCCTTCATTCAAAGTTTTATCGCATAAAATAATCGCCGGTATCTGATATTTCCACGCCAATTTCATGGATAAAGCTGACCAGTAATAAGCCTCTTCCGAATCTCCGGGAGCTACTACCAGGCGCGTAAATTCCCCCTGGCCTGCGGCCAAGGCAAAATTTAACTCTGTCTGGCCTGTATAAGTAGGAAGGCCTGTGCTGGGGCCGGGCCTCTGGCCTAGTAAAACCACTACAGGCAGTTCTGCCATCCCGCTAAAACTTAAGCCCTCTGTCATCAGGCAAAATCCCCCGCCGGATGTCCCCACAGCAACTCTCGCACCTGCATATGAAAAACCCATTGCCATCAGCATCACAGCTATCTCGTTTTCCGGATGGATTACATTCAATGAAAATTCCCCGCTAACTCTCGCCAGGTAATGCAGCACCCCGGATACCGGCGTCATAGGATAAGCTATATACGTCTTCATTCCACCTTTAATAAGGCCCCGGCCTATTGCCTCGTTTCCTGTAACTATAGGCAATATTTTTTGATCTAATTTTTCTATTTTAATAACCTCTTCTGCCCTGTCAAATCCCAGAAACGCTACTTTTAGATTCAAATCCAGTTCTTTTGAAATATTTTCTCTAAAAATCTTTTCCAAAATATTTTTTTCTATGCCGATGGACTTACACATCGCGCCTACAATGCAGGAATTACGCATCAGATCAAGCGCATTTGCCTCTTTAATGATTTCGCCTATGGGAATTCCGATACCTATGTCTAATTTGACTGTACTTGAATCGTAGATAACGAGGGATTTACCGCTTAATCTGGACTTATGCAGATCTATGCTATCCTGATTTAACGCGAGAAGAACATCTATCATATCCTCGTGAGCGGCTATTTTATTCCCGGAGCATCTTATTATCGAAAAGGTATGGCCGCCTCTTATTATAGAAGGATAATCGCGGTAAATATAAATACAGTATCCAAGCTGGGCAAGGATTTCTCCGATAATCAGGCTTGATTTATCGATACCATCCCCTGCCCTTCCTGCGATAAGTATTGAAAGGTCTTTCATAAATTAGGCTATTGGTTATTCTACTGTTATGTCTTTAGAGCTTTGCCACAGGCCATGTATGTTGCAATAAGATGAAGCCAGGATTATCCCTGATTTTTCTGTCTTGAATTTAAGGCTTACTTCCGGGGCAGTATAAACAGTGCTTGTATCTACACCCTGGCCTGACTCCCCGTGCGAGGCGAACTCAAACTTCCCTATCTGATATGGGAATTTTTCTCCTGCCGGAAGAAAATAAATCTCTATCCAGCGGATATGGTGGGCTGTTGTATTCGGATGCGCAATCTCTTTTCCGACGCTTGCTTTAATATTAACAGGTTCGCCTTTTTTTATCTTTTCAGGCGACTCAATAACAGGTACGTGTTTTTCCTTTTTCCAATCAGCGCTCTGCAATAAATCCTTTAACTCTGCCATAATTACCTCCTTATTAAATTATAATTCTTCAAATTGATCTTTGCCTACCCCGCATTCCGGGCACACCCAATCTTCCGGCAAATCCCCGAACGCCACATTATTGTTATCTGCCGGATCATAAATATAACCGCACACAATGCATCTATATTTTTTCATCCTTGCCTCCCAAATTTTGTGAAACAAAATTTGATCCCGAGTCTCGCCACCAAAGGTGGCGAACGAGGGACTATTTATCTTCTACTATCTTTTTTAAAACTTCTAACGCCCGCTCGTAATCAGGCGGAGATGATAGTTCCGGCACAACCTGAACATATCTAATAACATCAGCCTTATCCAATATGAATATAGCCCTCGCCAAAAGCCTCATCTCTTTTATCAATACCCCGAACTTCCGGCCGAAATCAGCATCTCTATGGTCTGACAGTGTTTTTACCGCCTTTATTTCATTTGTCTGGCAGAATCTTTTCTGCGCAAAAGGCAGGTCCATTGAAATAAATATGATCGCCAGGTCTTTGGAAAGCCTTGCCGCCTCGTCATTGAACCTTTTTATCTCCAGATCGCATACAGGCGTATCCAGGGACGGCACAGAAGCAATCAGTTTTATCTTATTTTTGAAACTTGAAAGAGTCACTTCCTCCAGGCCGGTATTCAGCGCCTTAAAATCCTGCGCCTTCTGTCCTAGTTTCGCTTCCTCTCCTAATAATGTTACCGCGTTTCCCTTTACTGTTACCATGTTTTTTCTTTCCATATCGCCCCTTTTGTTAATTAATCTTCAAACAACTATAAAATCGACTTTGTTGAATTTATAAGAGCTGTCATTTCGGGGCCTTGGCCCTTGCCTACCTTTATAAGATACGATGCTATGCTTAAGCTTGCTCTTATTTTGAACAACTTGACCTGGTCGGCGAAATCTATCGGTATATTATCCGCCTCCTTAATATAGGTGTCAACAAAATCCGCCTCTTTGCAATATTTTAAAACATTCGGATGGGCGTAAAATTGATTCTGAAACTGGGATATAAAATATCCCACATCAAACGCTCTGGGGAATAAAACGCTGCTCCCAAAATCTATCACTGAAATAAAGAGGGTTGTTATATCATGCTGCAGGTCCTGGCCTATGATAATATTCTTTGGGTGATAATCCCCGTGGTTCAATATAAATGAGTCGCCTCTCTTCAGAAACATCTCTTCTTCGCGCTCTTTTACATATTCTATTACCGGCTCTATCTTTTTCAGATACGGGCTTTTGGTCCTTTTAAAAGAATCCAGATAGGAATCAAACCTTCTCAGTTCTTTTTTAATAACGTTCTCCGTGTCGCCCTGTTTTATCGCTTTATTATGAAATCTCGCCAGCCACCTGGCAGCCAGCTTGAAATAATCCGCTCCTATTGACTTATCCACATGCGTCAATAAATCAAAAAGATTTTTCCCGCGCTGGCCGTCTTCAATAATAAGCCTTTCGCTGTCATTTATATCTATTATCCCCGGCACCCTGAACTGGCCCTCCCCGAATCCATTCTTGTATAAAAATGCCGTGAGCGCGGAAGACGATTTTGCCGCCTCCCATTTCTTATCGTCAGTTATATTTTTTAAAATAATCCTGTTCCTGGATTCGTCATCGCCTTTTGTGCCGATTGTAATTTCTGTAACTATGATATTCGCGCCTGAGCGCGGGATCTCTTTAAAAAACGGCCTGCATCCGGATTTTTTAATCCCGGTTACGAGATCATCGATTGTCAGGATAGGATGGTCAAACTGGGTGGGATATATGCCTGCCATGCCTTCGGCGTGGGTATCGCTTCCGCTTATAGCTGTAAATTTATATTTATGCCATGCCTTAAGCCCGAGATAATTCTCCTTGGGAGTCTGATTCATACTGAATATCTCCACGGCATCCAGCATCGGGTTCAGTAATTTCTTCTCGTCAGGCATGCCCCCGTCCCTGAAAGGATGCGCCCAGACTAAAGCAGCTCCCGGAAAATCCAGCCTCAGGCCTTTCAGGCTGATCTCTTCTTCTATGGTCCTCGATGCCCCGAACACAAGAACATGGCCTATATCTGTCGCCACCTCCTGGCCTGACAATATCAGAAAATTCTCATCCAGTTCAGCCTCGACCCTCAGGGCTTTCAGCTCATCATCTTTCCAGAGATAATGATGCTCTGTGATGACAATGCCCTGCAGTTCTTTTTTCTTCACCTGCCTGGCAAGGCTTGCGGGGGCTATCTGGCTGCACCTGGAATATCTTGAAGTGTGGCAATGCATTTCTAATAACATATTGATATGATACCATTTTAGTATCTTAAAGGCAACATTAAATTCCGGGCAAAAAAATGAGACCCGGATCTTTACAATACCGGGCCTCATTGCCTGACTAATTTTCCGTTGGGTTATACCTTTGTTACGTTGACGGCCTGTTCGCCCTTAGGACCATTCTGTATTTCAAATTCCACTTCCTGGCCTTCTTCTAAAGACTTATAGCCTTCTCCCTGTATAACGCTGTGATGTACGAATACATCCTTACCGTTCTCAGGCGTAATAAATCCATAACCTTTCTGGTTATTGAACCATTTTACTTTTCCTCTTGCCATTACTTACTACCCCCTTTCTTTAAGATTATAGCAAATAATGGCAGAAACAAAAACGCCGAAAGGTTAGTACTCTTTACCTTACGGCTCCAGACATCTAAACCACTTATTTACTACTACTTTACTAATTGTTAGGTAGTATAGCACCTTTTCTATTTTTGTCAATAACTATTTTAGCGGCCTCTTTTGGATAGCTGCCTCCATGATCTCCAGGTCCTTTTTGATCCCGGGCTCATCCGGCTCCAATTCCATTGCCTTCTGAATATATTGATAAGCCTCTTTGAACTTCTTCGCCTTATACAAAAGCTCTGCCTTGGTGCTTAAGATAAGGCCGTTATTCGGGTCCAGCGCGATAGCCTTGTCAATTGTCTTCAGCCCTTCCTTGATATTTTTTCCGGTCTCATAATACGAATAAGCCTTGTTATTGTAGGCTGCGGCCAGGAGCTCTACGGCGTCCCTGTCGTTAACGCCTCGATCAAATGCGTATTCAAGCCTTTCTATGCCCTTATCATATTCTTCCATGACTAAAAATATATTACCTGCGCAATGAGCTAATTTTGAATTTTTCGGGTCTATTTTATGCGCCTTACCAACCCACGCCATGGCATCCTGAAAATACGGCTTCTTATTAGTCTTTAATCCCAGATACATATAGGTATTGGCTATGGATATATAAGTAGGGATATAATCAGGTTTTAGCTCCAGGGCTTTATTAAAAGATCCCATTACCACAGGCAAATTCTTTTCCATATCATCGTAAGAAGAATCCCTTATGATTGTCCCCAGCACCCTGTGAGCCAGATAGCTGTCGGGGCTGGCTTTTACAGCTTCCTTAAAAAGCTCCATTACCTTATTTATATCCTTAAGCTTGTTGGCGCAGGATATATAAATGTCATAATAAAAATCAGCCTCTTTATCCAGCCTGCTCAATATCTTGAGCTCCAGGCCCGCTTTTTTATACTGGCCTTTCAGAATATAATAGTTCAATAAATGCAGATGGCTGGTGATATTCTTAGGATTGAACCTTAGTGATTTAATGGCCGGCTTCCGGATATAATCCGCTCTTCCCAGATTAATGTATTCCCTTGCGAGATTCCCGTAAACTACATCCCATTCGCTTCTTTCAGGGGTATATTTTATTTCTGATTTCAAAGCTTCCAGCGCCTTTTCGTAGTCTCCTGTATAATCATAAAGAAAAGCCAGCGCAGCATAATTAGCATTATTTCCCGGATTTTTTTTAACCTCTTCCTGAACTTTATCAGCTGCCTTATGCGCTTCTTCAGGTGGTACTTGTCCGGACAAAAATTTTTCTAAGCTGGCTATTTCAAGGGGAGGCTCGCCTGCTGAAGCCGGGATGCCTATAAAGGCAGATAAGCATGCGACTGAGAAAGCGATAATTGCAACAATAGTTTTATTCGTTTTAATTATACTCATAAAAACTGCTGCATAAACTATATCATATTTTATCGCTTAAACAAGTTCGGGTATGCCTATATCTGCTATTATAACCTTTCCAGTGTATGTTGGGCCATTATTTTTATAGAAGCCCTGCTTTGGAAACTGCATAGTAACGGTAATACCGGCTTTTACAGCAACTCCCAGGATTTCTCCTGTATCTGCGTCCAAACCTGAAGGCACATCCACGGAAATTACCGGTATTGGCTTTTTATTCAAACTGCTGATTATACTTCTGGCAGGATCTTTGATCTCTCCTTTAAGGCCTATGCCGAATATAGCGTCTATTATTAACCCGGCATCTATGCTGACGGGCGCAGAAATTTCGCGTATTTCCACCCCGATATTGTCTAAGGCTTCGGCATTTACCTTTGGATCATTTTTAAGCTTTGCCCTTCTGCCGATTAAATAAACGCTGACATTTATGCCTTTATTAAAAAGATACCTTGCTGTCACAAATCCGTCACCGCCATTGTTACCGCTCCCGCAGAAAACAGCTGCTTTTCTATTCTTAATATTCTTAAATTCACCTGTTGCTATCTCGCTTACAGCCCTGCCGGCATTTTCCATCAGCGTAATAGAAGGGATACCCCTGTCTTCTATTGCCATCCTGTCCGATTCCTGCATCTCTTTTACGCTTACTGTTTTCATGGCTAAATGCTGCTTCTGGCTGCTGCTTGAGAACGGCCTATAACCTGCGGTTTATTATGGATACTGATCAGGTAATCTATTACAGTCTGTCTTGTGTCAGTTGAGCTAAGGCCTCTGGTTTCATATATTTGCAGCTCTCCTCGCTGATAAAGGTTACAAAACACATCCAACTACACTATGGGAGTCGGACTCCCATAGTGATCGTCAATACTATGATGGGAGTCCGACTCCCATAGTGACGGAACGGCTATGATTCCCTGTCATTTCCATACAAACCAGGTAAACAGGTATGCTGCGGTTACTGCTGCGATTGTGAACGGAAGGCCTATCTTTACGAAATCCTTGAACCTGACTTCATAGCCTTCTTTTTTTAACAACCCGCAGGTGACAATGTTCGCGGATGCGCCTATGGGCGTGATGTTGCCGCCCAAGCTGGCTCCTATAAGAAGGCCGAATAAAAATAAGGATGGATGTATATTAAGCTGGGCTGCCATGGAAATCGCGACCGGAAGCATAGCTACCAGAAAAGGTACATTGTCTATAAATGCAGACAGAAACATGGCCATAAAAACCAGCAGGGTGTAACCTAAAAATATATTGCTGCCCACGAGCCCTGAAAGAAAATTCGCGATTATTCCTATCCAGCCGGATATTGTTATGCTGCCTACGAGGATAAATACTGCCATTAGGAAAAACGTTGTTTCCCAGTCCAAAGATTTTATGCCATACATGACAGGGACTTTATTTATTAATTTTTTCCAGGCCATGGAAATAATGCCAAATACTGCGCAGATCATGCCTGCCATGTATGAAAAACCCGTATCAAAAAACGAGGACACAGCCAATAAAATTATAAGGCTTACCAAAAAAACCGTAGGCACCCACGATCTTACCTTTTCAACAGGCACTATCTGCGCCTTTTCCTTATGGCCCCTGAATATGTAATATAAAATAAAAAATGACGCTATAGCCCCCAATTCAACAGCAAAAAATATGCTGGGCCTGCCTTTGTAGAAGAAAAAATCCATGAAGTTCATCTTCGCAAAACCTCCCAGAAGCATACTGGGCGGATCGCCTATCAGGGTCGCGGCACCCTGCAGGTTGCTGGAGATAGCTATGCCTATCATCATGTTCACAGGGCTTATCTTTAATTTTTTTGCCAATGACAATGCGATAGGCGCAACTATCAAAACAGTAGCCACATTTTCCACAAACGCCGATATAAAACCCGTCAACGCGCATATCAATAATATCGACCAGGCTGTATTTTTCGCCTTATCAACTATTATCTCTGCAATATACGCGGGCACCCTGCTTTCCATGAATATGTCAGCTACCACCAGCGTGCCCACAAATATCCCCATCACGTTCCAGTTTATCGCGTAAAAAGCCTGCTTCAATGAAAGCGACTGCAAGAGAATAAGCAATATAGCGCCCAGAACAGCTATAATGGTCCTTCTCTTAGGCAAGAATATAAAAAGTATATAGCATGCGATAAATATCAGTAAAGGGATTATCTTTGTAAACACGCTATTTCCTCTATTTCTTGGAGTCCATCATCGGACAGGACTTTTTCATTTCTTCCATTGTGTTTTTCATCGCTTCCATGTCTATTTTTATTTCTACTTCTTTTACCAGATTCATACTCGCGTCGTATTTTATAAGTTTATTGCCCAGCATTAATACCACTCCGCCGTCCTGAGTCGCCAGAAGCTCTGTACCACACATCATCTTATACATAGGGCAATACTGGTCTTTTTTATCCCATTTTTTCTCATCCATATCTCCGGCAAAAGATACGGATAAAAAAGACATGCAGATTAATGCTGCAAGAAGCACAAAAAGTATTTTCTTCATCCTACACCCCTTTCTTTTATTCAACGAAAACCAATAAAGCCATAATGCCGATCCCCAGCACAATCGCAGCAAGCTGCACGAGCGATGTGGAAATCTTTATATGGTCTTCCTTATGAAGTTCCGGTATCAAGTCAGATCCGCCGATATATAAAAACCCGCCCGCTGTTATGGGCAGAAGATATGTTGAAAAACCTTTTATCCTGGATTCAAGGATGAGGGCTATGATGGCTCCGACTACAGCTGTAAGCGCTGAAAGAAAATTAAAAAAGAGCGCTTTTTTCGCAGACATGCCGCTATAGATAAGTATGCCGAAATCTCCTATCTCCTGAGGGATTTCGTGCAATATCACTGCGAGAGTGGTTGCTATGCCTATCGGAACAGATACAGCAAAACTCGCAGCTACTATCATCCCGTCCAGCATGTTATGCACCCCATCTCCTATAATATTCAGCATAGCTACAGGGTGGATATGCTCCTTGGAAGTAGGTATGTGGCAATGCCTCCAGCGGATAAATTTTTCAAGAATGAAAAAAATAAAAACCCCGCCCAATATATAAAGCGAGGTTTTAAGATTCGCGCCTAACGCTTCGAATGACTGCGGCAATAGATGTATAAACGCGTCCCCGAATAGCCCCCCTACTGCAAAGCTTACCATAAATAATAGCATTGCCCTGAGCTTTGTCTTATTCAGCGAAAGCGTAGCCGCGCCGATCAAAGAAATCAGGCTTATTACAATCACGCTCCCTATCGTCCACGCCCAAACCTTCATACCGCCTCCCCCAAACAACCAGAAAACCGACATTGTTGAATTCCTAGTTGTTTAGGTTTCGAGAAAGTGCTGGCAGGCAAATGCCGCTGTTGCCCCGTCTCCGCACGCAGTCACTACCTGCCTCAAAAGTTTTTTACGGCAATCACCACACGCAAATATTCCGGCCTTTGAAGTCAGGCAATTATCATCCGCTATTATATAGCCGCTCTGATCCAGTGGCAAAAGATCTTTTAAAAAAGCTGTGTTGGGCGTATAACCTACGAATATAAAAACTCCGTCGCATGATAAATCTTTTTCTATGCCAGTTTTCACATTCTTTACTTTTAGAACCGAGACCTTAGTCCCGCCCAAGATCTCAGAAATAACAGAATCCCATATAAATTCTATTTTTTTATTGCCAAACGCCTTTTCCTGCAGGATCTTTGTCCCGCGTAAAGTGCTTCTCCTATGGATAACAGTGACTTTTTTCGCAAATCTTGTCAGAAAAATCGCTTCTTCCAGCGCAGTATCGCCTCCGCCGGCCACTACTACTTCTTTATTTTTAAAAAGCGCTCCGTCGCAAGTCCCGCAATACGATACGCCCTTGCCTCTGAACTTATCCTCGCCCGGGATATCCAATCTCTTAGGCCTTGCCCCGCTCGCAATAATAACCGCCCGGCTGGTATAAGACTTATCGTCTGTCAAGATTTCCCATGTAGGCTTATACATTCGCCCCGATACGATAAATCGGGGTTCAGTATTCCGCCCAAGGCTTAAGCCAGAGTGGGCTTCATTTTCCTTAATACCTTTTACTTCGCTTACAAGAAATTCTGCGCCGAATTTTTCAGCCTGCTTCTTAAATTTCTCTATTAATTCAAATCCATTAATGCCTTCAGGAAATCCGGGATAATTTTCAATATGGTCTGTAGTGACAGCCTGGCACGTTACAGAATAACTCTCTATAAGAAGCGTCTTAAGCCTGGCCCTGGAAGCGTATATAGCTGCGGTAAGGCCTGCCGGGCCTCCTCCTATAATAACAACATCATAGTCCATAGTGTTAGATATTATACCAAATTTCAGGCATGTTTAGGAGAAATATCTTTGGCGTGGGTTTCAGTGAACTTAATGATCTGATTCATCATATTTACCGATTCAACAGGATGTTTTCCTGCCGCGGTTTCCGCGGAAAGCATGAGGTAATCAGAGCCGTCAAGAAGCGCGTTGGCAACGTCAGTAACTTCTGCACGCGTCGGCCTTAAGTTTTCAGTCATGCTTTCAAGCATTTGAGTTGCGGTAATTACGAATTTTTTCATGCGGTTGCACTTTTTAATAACCATCTTTTGAATCACGGCTATTTCATAAATAGGCAGAGATACTCCCATATCGCCTCTCGCGATCATGATCCCGTCAGAAACAGCGATAATTTCATCGATATTTTTTATACCCTGCCTATTTTCAATTTTGGCGATTATTTTGCAATTCGGAAGCCTATCTTTAACCGAATCTCTGAAACTCAGGATATCCTCCTTGCTTCTTACAAATGACTGAGCAATGTAGTCAACTTTATTTTTTACGCTGAACTCTATATCTTTTTTATCTTTATCAGTCAAGCCGCTGAACCTAAGTTTAATATCCGGTATATTTATGCCCTTATGCTCCTTCAGGACTCCCGGGACAATAACCTCTGTCCGGAGACACACTTTACTCCTTGATTTAACCTTAAGCGTTATATTTCCGTCATCAATATATATAAGCGAGCTATTTTTTATATCACTTAAAGACCCTTCGTAATCAAAAGGTATCGAGCCTTTGGCGCAAAGAACCGCCTCATTGCTCAAAAGAAGCGTTTGCCTTTTTTTCAAGACGACTTCTTTTTTAAGCTCTCCTATTCTTATCCTATAACCCTCTAAATCGCCCAGTATCCTTAAGTGCCTTGAATATTTTTTGTTCAGGGTTCTCACCAGGTTAATAACTTTTGCGTGCCGGGCGAGATCTCCGTGAGAAAAATTAAGCCGGGTTACATCCATACCCGCAAGCATCATCTTTCTTAAGGCAGAATAATTGCTGCTCGCGGGGCCAATAGTGCAGATTATTTTTGTCTTAACCATATGCTTTTATAAAAACAACGGATCTTTTCATGCTCGCCTGGAAAAACAGGGCATGTCTTCTATTCATTCCATCTGAGATACTGTTTTGTTTACATGAACAAACCAACCTTGTGTTTTTACGCAAACCTTTACCAGCATAAGCATCACCGGCACCTCTATTAAAACACCGACAACGGTCGCCAGCGCCGCGCCTGATGAAATCCCAAAAAGCATAGTCGCTGTGGCAATGGCAACTTCAAAGTGATTACTTGCGCCAATCATTGCAGATGGAGCCGCATCCTCATAATTCAACTTCAATTTCTTTGCCATCCAGTATGTGATTCCGAAAATAAAACACGTTTGGATAAAAAGCGGTATTGCTATCCATAGAATCGTTAACGGTTGCGCAAGGATGATTTCTCCTTTAAATGAGAACAAAAGCACAAGAGTAAATAGAAGCGCAATGATTGAAACGGGTGACAACACATGAAGAAACTTCTCATTAAACCACTCTATGCCTTTATACAATACAATCCATTTTCGCGAAAAGTATCCCGCCACAAGAGGCAATGCCACATAGATAACGATTGATAATAATAACGCCTGCCATGGAACCGGCATCCTTCCAACACCCAGAAGAAATCCGCCTAAAACACCATAAAGCAAAAGCATAGTCAGCGAATTAATGGCAACCATAACAAGCGTATGCCCATCATTACCTTTAGCAAGGAATCCCCATACCAAAACCATAGCTGTACAGGGAGCAATGCCAAGTAGAATACACCCGGCAAAATAACTACGCCAGAGTGGCACTTGAAGCATTTTTAGACCTTCATGCATAACAACCATTCCTGCGCCGTGTATAGAACCCAGCAACCAGTCAGCTCCTGGAGGAAGTTTAACAAAATCCACCGCCTCTACTCCAATTAACCCCTTAAACAAGATCCCCAGGAACAAAAAAGCGATGCCATACATAGTAAAAGGTTTTATTGCCCAATTCACAAAAAGTGTCAACCATACCGGTTTAGGCGATTTCCCTGCTTTTATAACTTCAGCGAAATCGATCTTTACCATTATAGGATACATCATGAAGAAAAGGCAAATGGCTATAGGGATGGAAATAACCGGAGCGCCACTCACATAAATTGAAAGACTATCAAGAAATTTCGCCATACCAGAAGCAACCTTACCAATCAATACACCTAACGCAATGCATATAAAAACCCATACCGTAAGATATTTTTCAAAAAAACTTAAACTTCTTTTTTTATAAACAGCTCTCTCCATATCTTTATCCTTTCTGCCGCTCTCTTTAAACACCGAGCGCCTCTACCATCTCCTGCATGATTTTTTTATTCTCGGCAAATTTTGATTCCGTTGACAAAGGGACACACTTTGAAAGTTTCTGTTCACCCTGTAAAAGCCTGACCGCAAAGGCAAGACATGTCGCTTCTCCGCAGGCCTTGCAATTAGTTTTAGGAAGCCAGCCGTAAATTTGAAGCGCTGTTACCTTGACTTTTTCTTTGTAATTTGGCTGGATGCCATCCTTATTCCTATATGTAGTATTTATTAAATCCTTTATATCATCCAGAAGCTTCCATGCGTCCAGGATATCATCGGCCTTAGCAATGGTTACCTTTATATTATAAAGATTGACAAGACGTCGCTCTCTGGCATAGGTAAGTGTTGGCGCGTTCTTATTATACGACGCCCCTTTTATTACGCTATTAAGATAGGGTAGGATTTCCGATATATCGCGGTCAAAATAGGCGATGAGCCGAATCTTTTTCTCATCAGCCATACACGGGGCAACGTAACAAAGCGTGATAGACTTAAGAAATTCCCCGTTAGCCCCTGAAACTTTATACCCCTCGGCTTTTTTAAAGAAATCTTCCTCGTAATCGCGGTATAAAAATTTATAATGCCCTCCTAAAATACCCATTTCTTTTAAAATTATTTTGCACGCGTCCTCTGCCATGGCGCCAGACACTGCTACGGCCAGGCTGGAGATATGTTTAAAATCCATGCCATTGGTAACTAAAATCCGCTGGGCTTTTAAGCCTTCGTCTTGATTAGGAAAAACGATAATCTCATAATCTTTGTTTTTCTCTATTTCCAAGCAAACCTCAGAAAAATTTTAATATATAAATACCTGTATAATATACGCCGACTAAAATGAATATAGCTCCTGTAATTTTTCGCATATATACTTCAAGAACAGTCAATTTAGAAAACCAGCAGTTTAGCGAACTGACACCTATAGCTATGGCTACCGCGAAAAATAATACCGGCAGGCCTGTCCCGATACCGTAGATAACCGGCATAATAAAGCCCATCTTATGACTGAGCGCAAGCGGGATAAGGCTTCCGAAAAATAACGCCGCG
>JAHJGB010000161.1 GCA_018824725.1 Candidatus Omnitrophota bacterium | reverse complement strand
ATGTTGCAAGGTAACCTGACCGTCTCCGCCAATAGCTACCTCACCCTTATGTCTTACTATTACAATCGTTGTAGCATGCATTTTTTACCCCTCCATCTCGGTTTATTATATCACAAGATAATCCTTCCCAAAGAAATCCGGCAAAACAGAGTAGAATTTGATAAAATTAACTAAAATTGTATACTAAAAAAATAGTTGTTGGGAATTTTTTCATCTTTAACAACTAAATAATTCGGGAAAAGAAAAAGTGAAGAGATTAATAATTGTTTTGGGAGTATTTGCGGGTTTAGTAATTAGTGGAATTCTGATTTATCTGATTTATATAGGAACAGGCAGAGAACAGAATATCAGTACAGAAGGATGCACGGCTGGTGTAGCCCACGGTTCTGTAACTGTAGATGGTCGCCCTCTCTACTGGAGGGTTAGTGATTCCAGTGAGGACAAGCGCTTTAGGTTTGTTTGTGTTTCCGGCTCACAATACAAATATATTGGTTTTCGCGCCGATGGTGACGGTATCTATAACGGTCTCAATGAGGCTGGGTTGGTTTTAGGAAACACCTCAGTAAGTACACCTAAGATGTCTACTGTTTCTCCAACTATCTCACCTTACCGGTATGTCTTAGAAAAGTGTAATAGTGTTGAGCAGATCAAGAATTATATCCAACAAGAAATTAACGCTAATAGATGCTATCTATCAGGTTGTTTTCCTGTTATTGATGCGAAGGGGAACGCTGTTATATTTGAAATCAATAGGTCTAAAGAATTTCGGGTTTATGACAGTATGGATACTAACCGCCAAGCTCAGGGTCTCCTTGGCATTGTAGTCAGAGCAAATGGGTTTCATGAACGTAAGGACGGCACTGATGACACAAATATCAAAGGCCGTTACAAGAGCGGTATCTTTAACATATTAGGATTACGCAATGCTAATATGCTTTCTATTGAAACAATTATTCAGGGAGCAGGTAGTTTTGAGGTTGTCAGATATGGTCCTGGCCGGCAGTTAGCAACAATAGCCAGAGGTTCAAGAAAGAGCGAAGAAATACGAAGTCTATCGGCGATGGTTATCCATGGAGTAGCTTCAGGAGAAGACCCGGCCTTAACCACTATGTGGGTTATTGCGGGACAACCGAATTATGGTATTGCTGTGCCGGCTTGGGTAAGGGTCTCTGACATCCCACAATGTCTCAAGAGCGGTGAAATGTATGACCGAGCAATGTCTCTGTATGAGAAGGGAAGAGAAAAAGTTACTCAAGCAAGTATCTTCCCGGCTGAAAGACACATGTTAAACATAGTCGCTAATATTTTTTTACCTTATTGGCGCGTTAAGGGCGTTCCCTCAGTTGAGGAAATGACCCGCATAGAACATCGGATGGCAAACGATGCCTATAGTGTTCTTGATTGTCTTGACAGACGCAACGCTTTCAATATAGCGCCTTCGGTAAAACTTAATGCTTCCGCAAGCGGGTTGACGGTAAATTTTGAAGTTACCGCCAAAGACCCGGACGGGACTTTGGTCAGCACTGAATGGAATTTCGGTGACGGACAGACCTCAATTGAAACATCACCAACTCACACCTACGCAGCACCCGGCACCTATCTTGTTTCCTGTACCGTTATGGATTATGACAAGGTTACCATCACCGATTGGAAGTATCTTTCTGTTTTTAAACAGATTGAACAATAAAAATACGTATTAGAGAGACAATTTATTTCTACTTATTTCTAATCATTTCTAATTGCTTCTAAATGGTTTCTGATGTAGCCATTCTTTTGCCTATTTCGGAAGCTTTTTTCAAACAATTGGACTTTTTCTTTACAGCGCCTTTTTTATCGACACCGCAACAAAAAAGTTCCCCTTTATAATCTGTATCAATAGTTACAAAGAAATTTTTGACAATTGCTTTTGCGTTTTCAAAAAAGTCTTTCCTATCGGATGCTTCAATGCATATAAAAGCGCCAATTTTTCTCTGCTTTGCCTTATAGGTTCGAAAAATATTCTTCGCAAGCCAAAGACACTGAAATCGGTCTATGAACATTTTTGTCTGCGCAGAAACGCTTCCGAAAAATATAGGGGAAGCAAGTATTAGCCCATCCGCTTTTTTGATTTCCGAGACGATTTTTTGCCAGTCGTCTTTTATAATACAAATCCCATCCTTTCTTATGTTTTCGCATTCCAAACAAGGCGAAAATTTAAGTTCGCTCAAAACAATTTTTTTAATATTGGCGCCTTTGTTTTTTGCCGCATCTAATGCTTTATCCAAAAGGATTTCCGTATTTCCATCCCTTCTTGGGCTTCCCGATATAGCGAGTATTTTCATATATATTTTAGATATACATTGAAATACATGGAAATACATTGAGATAAATTGTCTTTTGGATACGTATTTCTACCATATTTCAACCGTATTTCCATGTATTTCCGTTTTGTTTTTATTTTATCCATCCACCGCCAATAACCTTATCTTTGTTATAGAACACAACAGCCTGCCCCGGAGTAATTGCTCTTTGAGGTTTATTGAATTTCACTTTTACCAAATCTTTATCCGTAGAAGAAATTACCGCCTCGCTTTCTTTGCTTCCGTATCTTATCCTGGCTTTTACTTTTAACGGTTTTGTTAATTTTTCTATAT
>JAHJGB010000160.1 GCA_018824725.1 Candidatus Omnitrophota bacterium | reverse complement strand
CACAGCAGAAATTTTAACAAGAAAATATATTGCTTCTGTTGCAAGTGAAAATAAAAAGCCCATGGATCCGGCGATGCTAAGCGAATATTTCAGAATATCTAAGAGCGCGGTTAAAGGCATTGATTTGGCATTTTTAAATTTTATTTCAGGAAAACCTGTTATAAAACACCGCATTAGACAGATTAAGGACAAGGTTAAAAGAGAGGCGGGAAATGATGGATACGTCGGGCGTTTTGGCATTTCACTTGGGATTCTGCCTGGAAAGAATTTTACAGGGAACCTCTTGACTGCTGATTATATTGCAAATGCCAGATTACTTATACTTGAGGCAGCGAGAAAACTGCCCGTTGCCATCTCGCATCCTGAAGGACAAACTCCATCTAGATTATTTCCTTCAGATTCAAAAGGCATTAGTAGAACTGAAGCAGCGATATTTATTACGGCGTTGACAGCACTGATATTGGCAGGCTTACCTTTAATATTGCACTTTGGGCCGGGTATAGTTGGATTCATCAAACATAGTGGCCTATTTGTTGCAAACGGCTTGGGCCTTGGGGCGGTATTGAGTATGCGCACAATGGAAATTTCTCCCTCTGCCAGCTTGCCGCTTAAGAAAAAAGGCCATAATCAAGAGTTATGGTATAAGAAAAAAATGGATGCCTCAGAACTTATTGGTACTGAAGTTATAAGACAAAATCACACAGCTATTAGACAAATGGCAGAAGAGATTGAGAAAGCAACCTTGGGAACGATAACGGCAAGCCGTATCCGTGATTTTGATATTGCTGAGCACCTTAACGCCTGGAAGATATTTGTTCGGATTTGTAAAGAGGGAGTAAGTGGACCTGAGGACTTAGAACAGGCCCTGTTTGAGTTTCAGTTTTATGCGGATGAGTCAGGCAATCGAACAAGAGACCAGTGGGGTGGATATTTTAACAACGCTGCGCTACCTGAGATGAAAAGACTGTTTACAGAGATATTTGCGGAGTCATCACAAGAGATGATCGAGAAAGATCCTGTTGTTTTTGCAGTAAAAATATTTGTTGATATGGTAAATGCTCAGCCATTTTATGAGGTCAATCATCGTGCGGCAGATTTTCTTATGAATTTTATTCTTGCTAAACACGGCCGGCGTATCTTTCTCCTAACCCCAGATAATATTGTCGAATATTATAAATTAACTAATCCCAGCGCGCTTCGGTCAGAAAGTAATTTTGATGAAATCCTTGCATTTTTCAAAAGAGAAATTGAAAAGGCCCAAAAATCAACTACATCACTACCTGCTGCCTCCAACTCGCCGGTGGAGAAGAATTTCACACCCGATCTATTAAATCGTTTGAATCGGTTGAATCCAGCACAGATTATGTCTAATGTGTTAGGAGTAGTCAAATGGCCTCCTCCCCTACCCTTAAACCCTAAGGATAAGGAGTCGCAACTTGAACAACTGGAGATTCGGCGTAAGAAAGTATACGATCTGCTTATTAAAGACACGAAGGGAGATCGCTGGAAGCAAGCAGTGCAAGCCGTGGGTGAGGTATATAGCGTCGATTTCAATCATATAAGCCTTGACGATTCTGCAAGTATTCTCAAAAGTAATTCCGATACAAAATTCGATCAGCTTATCGAAATAGGATGGGAACCGGTTTTTGCAAATAACTTATTATGGTATCTTGGATTACCGGCTGAGTTAGTCTCTTCGTCCGACAACTCAGGCGAAGCCCAGGCCAGCTCGCCGGCTGTTAGAGAAAAAATAAAAACGTCAGGCAAGGATACGCAAACTGTGGTGACCACAAAAGCCGCCAGCTCGCCGGTGGAGAAAAAAGAGCCGCTTGCTTCCAACTCTACGATCGTTAGCAGACTTTTTACTACTGCAACCCTGACTGTGGCGGCCTTCCTTTTATCAGCGGTGAATATTTCCAGAGAGCCTGAAAACTCACCAAGGCAGGCGCCGAACCATTCGGTTTTCTTAAAAGGGACACTGTTTGAGGAAAGAGAAACTCCGCTCGTAATAAGCAGTATGTTTTCAAGCAGGCCAGAGTTGCCTAGGCCTTTAGTGCCTGAGCTGGTAGAATTCATCAAAACACACCCAATTAACTTTGAGTCAAAACAGGCTTTAAATATCCTGAATCAGAACTTTGTCTGGGAGGGCAGGGGCACAGAGGTTGTTTCTCTCGACGATGTATTAGGGTTATGCGCCCCCGTGTTTCGCATATTGAATGTCGATGAAGAGATGAAGATATGGTTGCTGAATATGTTTCAAAGATATATGCGACAGCCTGGCCTTAGCGACAAAGAAAGGGTAGCCAGGGTGCTCCTTGAATACGCGCCTTACCTGATCGACAGGGGCCCTACTGATAAAGTAAGGCTGCAGGCAGTGGACGCCCTTTTTGCGCTGGACGAGAATGCCGGCCCTGAAATACTTTCTCGTCTATTTGATGTTTCCTTCGGTTTGTTAAAAGACAAATCTATATCTCATGACATAAGGCTGGAACTGGAGTTTGTTTTAAGAAGGGTAGCTTACCTGTTTGTAATGGATATGCGTCAGAACCATCTCGAAAGAAGGCTGCCTGATGAAGAGATTTTTGCCAAGCTATCCAGGGTTACGGGTAATGACCCAGTCAAGCTTTATGTATTCTTTACCGACCCTTGGCTTTACGGTACGCTGGCAGACGAAATATTCAAAAGATTGGAGGCTCATGCAAGCCAGGCCGGCACAGATTTATACGCCTATCTGGAAGGGCTTGACCCGCTTAAGCATTTCTTTGAGTCATTTTTGTTTTCCGCGATTAACTTTAACAAATCTGACAAATGGTTCAATAAAGAAGATACGCTGATAAGGTCGTTCCGTTATTTGTTCGACGAAATAGGCCAGGATAGTTTGACTGCCAATGCCGCGCTGACGCAGGTTTTTATCGAGAAGCTTCTCTCCGAAAAAGGCTCTCCTTTAAGCAGAAGGTGTGAAGAGCTTCTTTTGGATGAATATGACCGCAGCGCCAATTTCCACAGGTTCTTTATTGCTGCTACTATTGTATTACATAGGGGCTGGTTTATTTCTCTGGATGATGAAGCGGTGGATAAAATTGCCGAAGAAAATGCTATTGACCGGAGCAAATTTCCTTCTGACAGGATTGATTATAGCCAGATATTGAGCAGAGAGAGGCGTCCAGTTTTGAGCGCTAAGGTTGTTTTTGTAGACAAGGATGCTTCAGGTTACTATGGTTCTGCGGTAAAAATGTTCTCAAGCAGGGGTTACCGTATGATAGAAAGGAAGAAAGATTCGGTGGTGCTGGAGAAAAAGGGGCAGGTGACCATGCGTGTGGAGCTGAGTATGAAAACAGATGGCACCTACCGGCTTGGCGATGAGGCTGTTATTGACCCGAATTTAAAATTTATCATGATAAGAGGGCATAACGGGATCCAGGGGGCGGTCTTTTCCGGCAGCGGAGTAGAATTAAACCCTGGGACTCACGTAGTACTTAGCTTATGCCGCGGCATGTTTGAAGCATCAAGATACCGGTTTAAGTATCCGGGTACACTGTGGGTTGCCTCCAAAACCAGCGTATTGGGGCATATGGCTAATGCCGTTATGGTAAGCATGGTTGAAGGCCTGCGCACGCAAAAGCCGACTTATTCTGCGATTAAGGCAGATGCAATAAGGTTAGCCGCAGGAGCCGAAGATTTTGTTTATCCGGCTGATCCCGCGTTGGTAATCGGCAGGCTGCTTCAACCCGCCACGCATTCCGGCGGAAACTCTCCAGTGGAGAAAAAAGAGCCGCCTGTTGTGCCGTCGCCGCAGGTGTTGGGGTCCAACTCGCCGGCTGTTGGAGAAAAAATAAAAACGTCAGGCAATGATCAAGGCATTATACAACCCGGCTTATTAAAGGTCATGGGATTGGCAGTGGTTGCGACTATGGCAGCGCCGTTTATCGTAAATCCAATACCAATT
>JAHJGB010000159.1 GCA_018824725.1 Candidatus Omnitrophota bacterium | reverse complement strand
CAGGAAAAGGAAAAAATGATTAATCAGGCATGGGAGGCATATAACAAGGTTGTGCCAAAGGCCAGGGGCACGGCAGAAAAGACTATCCGCGAAGCAGAAGGTTATGCCTTGGATAAGATAAACCGCGCAAAGGGCGAGTCAGAGAGATTTCTTGATACCTTAAAAGAATATGAAAAATCGCCGGAAATAACCAAGAAAAGGATCTACCTAGAGACTTTGGCAGATGTGCTTCCCAAGGCAAAAGAGAAGTACATAATCGATTCGAAGCAGACCTCAATTCTTCCCCTGCTGGATATAAATAAGAAGGGAGGGCAGCAATAATGAAAGGATTACGTACAATTATCACGATTTTCGCTGTATTATTTATTATTACGATTGCCGTTTTCGCCAGCGGAGCGGCATATATAATTAACGAAGGACAGCAGGTTGTTATCACGCAATTCGGCCGGCCAGTGGATAACCCGATTATATTGGCAGGCATGCACTTCAAGCTACCATTTATTCAGGAAGCGCACTATTTTGAAAAAAGGCTGTTGGATTGGGACGGCGATCCTAACCAGATACCGACAAGAGATAAAAAATATATCTGGGTAGATACAACTGCCCGCTGGAAGATCGTGGACGCCCTGAAATTCCTGCAGTCTGTAGGTAATGAGATGGCGGCCCAAGGCAGGCTTGATGATATCATTAATTCCGCAACCAGGGATGTTGTTACAGGACATCTTTTGGTTGAGGCGATACGGGATTCCAACCGTATTCTGGAATCTAACTCAGAAGGCGAAGACATGATTGTTACAGATGAGGCGCTGGAACGTATTGAAGTAGGAAGAAAAATGCTGGAAGGTCTTATTTTGGAAAAGGCGAAAGTCCTTGCTCCTCAGTATGGCATTGAAATAATCGATATGCGCATCAAGAGAGTTAACTATGTTGAAGACGTGCGTAACAAGGTCTACGATCGCATGATTGCCGAAAGAAAACGCGCTGCGGAGAAATATCGTTCCGAAGGACAGGGTAAGGCAGCGGAGATAGAGGGACAAGTGGCTAAGGAGCTAAAGGTTATCACATCGGAGGCATACCGTCAGGCCCAGGTGATTATAGGCAAGGCAGATGCCGAGGCAATCAGCATATACGCAGGCGCTTACAGCCAGAACCCGGATTTTTATTCGTTCATGAAAACATTGGAGACTTATAAAGAAACTATTGATGCAACGTCCACGGTGATTTTAACTACAGACAGTGATTATTATAAGTATCTTAAATCTTTGGGCGTTTCAGAATAAAAAGTTCACATTATCTAATCTCTTAGTCGCGATGGCGCATGTTTTTAATATGCCCCTCAACATAATGCATTGAACGGAAAGTTTATCAAGGGGTTTTTGCGATAGTCTTTCACTAGTTCAAAAAACCTTGTTTTTAAATATCCAGAATCTCCTGAATATATTTTCTTTCAGGGGGTTTGCGATTGACGGTAAAATAGAGGTAAAAATGATACAAAAACTTGCAAATTCGATGTTTTTGGGGAATAGTATTTTAAATTATTTGATAGTTGTTTTGATGGTATTTACAGGATTTTTGGGTATTAAAATAATTGAGTATGTAATTTTTAAGCGTTTAAGAAAATGGGCAGAGAAAACAGCTGCCACTTTTGATGATTTTATTATAGAGATAATTAAAAAGATAGGGGTTCCATTAGCTTATTTTGGAGTTTTTTATCTGGGCATGAATGTATTAACTTTAAACCCTTTACTCAGAAAGATTATCAATATTGTTGCTACAAGTATCTTGACTTTAACGGCTGTGCGTTTTGGCATAGCTTTGATAAGCTATGGATTTGAAGTTTATTTGTCTAAAAAAGAAAAAAATGAAGCCTTAAAACGCAGCATAGACGGGATCTTGGTAGTAGTAAAGGTGGTTATCTGGGGATTGGCGATTGTCTTTTTTCTGGATAATCTTGGATTCAAGATATCAGCGGTTATCGCTGGTTTAGGAATCGGAGGTGTAGCAGTAGCTTTGGCGGCTCAGGCAGTTTTGGGAGATCTATTCAGTTATTTTGCTATATTATTTGACCACCCGTTTGAAATCGGGGATTTTATTATAACCGGAGATTATCTTGGGACCGTTGAACATATAGGGGTAAAAACCACTCGCATACGAAGCCTTAGCGGAGAACAGTTGATCTTTTCTAATACAGATCTTACGAATTCCAGAGTCCGTAACTATAAAAGAATGGAGCAAAGAAGAGTTGTGTTTAAACTTGGGGTTACTTACCAGACTACATCAGAAAAGGCAAAAGCTATTCCAGGAATAATCAAAGATATTATTAAGAATGTTAAAGATACTGTTTTTGATCGGGCGCATTTTTTTTCCTATGGAGATTTTGCCCTAATTTTTGAAATCGTATACTATGTGGAAGGAAGCGACTACAACAAATATATGGATATTCAGCAGAAGATCAATTTTGCCATAAAAGAGAGATTTGAAACAGAGGGCATTGAATTCGCTTATCCTACCCAGACGCTATATATAACCAAGGCTTCTACATAAACCGTTCCATAGGTTTTTTTAGAGTCAAAAATAAACAATAATTTTCCTATTCTAGAATTGTGCGTTTTTAACGATAAGAAGATACAAATAACCCCTTATGTCGATCTTCCGGGACGGACATCCTCTAACATTTTATTTTTTAAAGAGGTATAAAATTTATCTCTATAAAATACCGGACAAATTGGACAAATCCTCACTATAACTTTATCTCTAATTAGCCAATAATCCTTGATATTTAGCACTCTGTTCTATATAATAGGCGTGCTTGCACTAAGAGATAGATTTATAGCTTACACAACTTAGGGCAGCCACATACAATCCTATTTTACTTTATTAGCGGACATATTTTTTGTACCCTGCGGGCTTAAGATATATGGGGCGAATTGAATAATTATCAGGGTTCAGGAATGATTTATTATTTCTGGAGGGGATGCAAAGATGGGTCGGGCCGCTATCCTTTAAAGGAAGAAGGCGACTTACGCATATTATAAACATTTTAGTTATGGGGCTATTGCTTGCATCAAGCTTGTTATTTCTTAAATTTATTTTAAGCATAGTAGTAAATTTCTTGTTTTTAATAGACAACTTGCCTGCAACTATTTTAGGCGTAGCAGTATTTTTAAAGTTTTTCCTGATAGTTTTTATAGGAGCTTATTTTGTATTAAGAGGCATGTTTAAAACATATCAGCATTAATTAAAAAGAGGCAAGTATGAAAAAAATACTTTTGTTTATTCTGCCGATTTTATTTATAGTTACCGCGGTTTTTGCTGCTTTCGGAATAATACAGGCTCGTTTTGAAGAAGAAAGGCTGATGGACGATCTGAAGAAAAAAGCCAGGGCTATCAGCGAAAGTATGGAGTTATCTGTAAGCCATATCTTTCTGGATAATGACTTGAAAGCAGCAAATCGTCTTGTAGAAAGTTTTCAAAAAAGAGAAAGACTGCAAGGATGCGTTATCTATGATAAAGATGGGAGAATATTGGCTATTACTGAGCGGATTTCAGACTGGAAGGATAAAGAGAAGCCTTATCTCAATGATATATTAGTTAATAAAACCCCACGAGGAGCGCTAGAAAAATTTAGAGATTATTCAGTATATAGTTATATCTTACCTATTATAGAAGATAATGGGAATGTTATAGGAATGACAGAGGTTATTTATGATACGTCGTATGTTTTTTCAATATTGACTCAATTGTGGAAACGCATAAGCGCATCGCTCGTTATATTGCTTGTATTCATCATAATAATTACTTTTTTAATTCAAAGACAAATATTTATATTGCCGGTTAAAAGGCTTACTGAGTGGTTTCATCATTTTCAGAGAGGCGAGATTGATAGCATGCATTCTATAAAAGATAAAGGAGAACTTGGAAAGCTTGCCAGCGAAGTGGAACAAATTGCATTGAACCTTAGGATTGCACGCAGGACAATTTCTGATGAGGCATCTACGCGGCTTCAGAAAGAAGATACATGGACAGAAGCAAGGTTAAAGAATCTTGTCCGCGCTAAGTTAGGGGAAAATGCGTTATTTGTAGTTTCAAACAGAGAGCCGTATATGCATGTTGTAGACGATACTATAGGTATAACTAAATGCATAAGACCGGCAAGCGGCGTTGTAACAGCCATACACCCAATCCTGTGCGCTTGCGGAGGGATGTGGATAGCCCATGGGGCAGGCAATGCCGATAGAAAATTTGTAAACTCAAAAGATAAACTTGGCGTGCCGCCCGAAGATAACAGATATATTTTAAAAAGAATATGGCTTAACAAAGATGAGGAAGACGGCTATTATTACGGCTTTGCAAATGAAGGATTGTGGCCTCTTTGTCATAATACTCATACCAGGCCTGTTTTTAGAGAGACGGATTGGGAAATATATAAAAAGGTAAATCAAAAATTTGCTGATAGCGTACTGGAAGAATTACCCGCAAAAAATCCATTTGTATTTATTCAGGACTACCATTTTACGCTATTAGGCAGAATGATAAAGGAAAAACGTCCAGATGCTACCATTGCTTTATTCTGGCATATACCCTGGCCTACGCCTGAATCGTTTTTGATATGCCCTTATCGGGAGGAAATTTTAGACGGTATGCTTGGTTGTGACTTGATCGGTTTCCATGTCCAAAACCATTGTAATAATTTCCTGGATACGGCAAATCGGCTCCTTGAATCAAGGGTAGACACTGAGAAATTCAGTGTTGTCCGGTTAGATAAAGAAACTTTTGTCAGAGCCTTTCCTATAAGTGTTAACGGGCATATAACCAGCGATGTTAAGGAAAGCAATTTACCTAAGCAAATAGAAAATATAAAAAAGGAATTTGACTTGGAAGACAAGATTATCGGCATAGGGGTTGACAGGATTGATTATACAAAAGGTATCATTGAAAGGGTTCTTGCGATTGATAGATTTTTCGAGAAATATCCCCAATATAGAAAGAAGGTAGTATTTATGCAGCTAGCCGCTCCCAGCCGCGTCCATATAAAACGCTACCATGATCTTATGTCGGAAATTGATGAATTGGTGGAAAAGAAAAACTGGAAACATATGGATGGAAACTGGAAACCGATTATTTACCTTAAAAAGTATTTCTCCCCAGATGAGATTACGCCTTTTTACAAAATGGCGGATTTTTGCATAGTAAGTTCTTTGCACGATGGGATGAATCTTGTAGCCAAAGAATATGTAGCTGCAAAGAAAGATTTGTCTGGATTGCTTATCTTGAGTCAATTTACAGGTGCTGCCAGGGAATTAACGAGTGCAATTCAGTTTAACCCCTATGCGATCGAAGAATTGGCAGATGCGATAAAGTTTTCATTAGCAATGCCTCTCGAAGAAAAAAGAAAACGAATGAAGAGTATGCGCAAGATAATCACAGAAAATAATGTTTACCGCTGGGCAGGAAATATTATTACAGAGCTAACATCTTTAAAAAGGGCATAAATTTTTCAACAGGCACAATGATGGAACATTTATTTTTTCAATTGAATAAGTTAAAAAACTCCTTAAAGGACAAATTTATTTTTCTTTTTTTGGATTACGACGGTACATTGACTTCGATAGTACAGAATCCGGATAAAGCCATTATTCCCAGAAAGACCAAAGAGATTCTTAGAGGTTTATCAGAAAATTCATATTGTAGAGTCGCTATTATAAGCGGCAGGGCTTTGAAGGATATAAAAAATAAGATAAGTTTGGATGGAATAATTTATGCCGGCAATCATGGCCTGGAAATAGACGGGCCAAAGGTCAAATTTAAAGCTCCTGTTACTATGAGATACATGGTAATGCTTAAAAAGATAAAAGGTATTTTAAAAAACAGATTATCAAAGATTAAAGGGACGATAGTAGAAGATAAGGGCCTTACGCTGAGCGTTCATTATCGCCTTGTCGATTCTAAAGACACAGGACTTGTAAAAACAATTTTTCATAAAACGCTTATTCATTATATTGTAAACAATAAAATAAAGATAAAGCCAGGCAAGAAGGTGCTGGAGATAAGGCCGCCTCTGGAATGGGATAAAGGCAAGATTGTTTTATGGCTTTTGGCAAGGCACAAATTTATCTTAAACGGAGAGCCATGTATTCCTATTTATATAGGAGATGATGTGACAGACGAAGACGCCTTTAAGGCATTAAGGGATAAAGGGTTAACCATATTTGTAGGAGAGAATGAACATTCTTTTGCAAAATATTACTTGAGAAACACAAGGGAAGTGACAGAGTTTTTAGGGCAGGTTTTAAAGATAAAACAAGGTGATAATATATGCCAGGATTGATTAAAGCCATTGAACCATTCAGGTTTTATACCAGGTTACATCTTTCAGAATTGACAGGATTAAGGGCTTCAACGCTAGGTCAGTTATCGGATATGATAAAACAGGTTTCAGGATCGTGTATCTATCATCATACTCATAGATTCCTGCAGCAGCATCAATATCTTTCTCCTGAGCCGCCTAATGATTTTGCATATTGGGTGAGTAAGGTGCTGGGAGAGGATGAACTGGGGGAAAGATTGGCTAGCATTGATACGGTTCAGTTTTCTACGATTCGTAGACTGAGAGATAAAATCGTTGCAACTATAGAAGATTATCTGAAAAATAATCTATCAGCTAAACTGAAATTTGCCGGGAAAGGAGAAGAATTTCATTTTATAAAGTCAGTTAGCTTTGTATTGCCGACAAATTATATCGCTTATAATTTGAGAGAGTTTACAGATATAGTTAAAAATATAACCATAGACTCCATATATTTTCATATCTTTGAGTCGCGGTTAAGGCTGGAAAAAAAGACAAATGATTTTTCAAACTGGATAGAAACGTCTATCGGAGATAAAGAATTGTCGGACAAAATTTCAAAGCTTGACCCTTATACTCATACTTTGGAAGATCTAAGAAAAACAATCATTAAAATAGTAGAGCAGAAATTGCGGGATTAATAATGGCCAATATAGAAGAATATATACCAATAGTAGGGCAGCCTATCATGGATGATCTAAAACTATTGGCTGAAAAACTCAAGGGCAAGGTTATCCAGCATATTAATTCGACAGCGGTAGGCGGAGGAATTGCTGAAATACTCAGCCGCATGGTTCCTTTATTGAGAGAGTTAGGGGTAGATACCAGATGGGATGTCATAAGGGGCGGCGAGCAATTTTTTGAAGTAACGAAAAAATTTCATAATGCTTTGCATGGAAATCCGGAAGAAATAATGCAACGTGATTTTAATATATTCATGGAAACCAGCCAGAAAAATATAGAGGCATTAGATATTCACGGAGATATCATATTTGTGCATGACCCGCAGCCTATAGCTTTGATAAAAAAGAAAACCGGCAATAAATGGATTTGGCGTTGTCATATCGATGTATCTAATCCTAACCAGAGAGTATGGAAATTTTTGGAGAATTTTATAACCAATTATGATAGCGCAGTATTTTCTGCGCCTAGTTTTTCACAAAGGATGACTATAAGACAATTTCTGATATCTCCTTCCATTGATCCTTTAAGCGATAAAAATAGAGAATTGCCTCAGGAAACAATAGATTCAGTGTTGAAAAAATATAACATTAAAAAGGATAAGCCGATCATTACCCAGATTTCCCGTTTTGACCGTTTAAAAGATCCTGTAGGTGTTATCGAGGCGTATAAGCAGGTAAAGAAATATATTGATTGCCAGCTTATTTTAGCAGGAGGGAGCGCGGCTGATGACCCTGAAAGCGCAGAGGTTTTAGAAGAAGTTAAAGCGAGATCAGAACATGATAAAGATATACATATTTTATTACTGCCCCAGGATGACATAGTAGTTAATGCCCTGCAGAGGGCTTCCAGTGTGATTGTGCAGAAATCTTTAAAAGAGGGATTTGGTTTAACTGTTGCCGAAGCTCTATGGAAGTCAAAGCCGGTTGTAGCTTCTAATGTAGGAGGGATTCCGCTACAAATAAAACATAAATATTCCGGCTTATTGTGTCATTCCATAGACGGCGCTAGTTTTGCTATTAAGCAGTTCCTTGCTAATCCGGAATATGCTAAAAAATTAGGGCAGAATGGCAGGGAGCATATAAGTAATAACTTTTTAATCACACGCCATATTAGAGAATATATGTTGTTATTCCTATCGCTATATCATAAAGAAGATGTAGTTTATTTATAAAGAATAGAAGGTTTTCGATGAAACTTAGCGGCTGGATATTTATGATATTCTCATGGACAATGATTTTGAGTCTTGGGATATTTTGTTTTAGCAGGATATTAAAAAAGAGGAGGCATTAGTGCTATGTAATATTTTACAACAACTGGAAGTGTTTTTGCTTGCAATTTTATTTTCTATATTGTTTATGTATCAAAATAACAGGAAAGCAAAAGACGAATTAAATAAAAAGGCAGAAAAGAAGATTTAAAGTAATAATAAACCTTAAGGAGGTATTATATCATGAATAATTTAGTGGCAAATTTAATAGTTTTTGTTTTACTGGGAGGAGTGCTTACTTTTGTTATTTCTATAGTTATTCATAGCAGGCGGCTGGAGAAAAAAGAAAAAGAGCAAAAAGCTTTAAATACTAAATCCAAAGATGGCAATAAATAATAACAATGCCCCTCAGGGGTCTAAAGATAAGGTGGCACTTTTAATTTTTCTAATGCTACTAAAAACATACTTTTCTTCACCATTAAAAGTCTATGCTTCTCTACTTGTATAAATTCCTAACATAATATATAATAATTCTAAATACAAAATTACCCCATTGTTTTTTCAGCTCTTTGAGGGTTTTAAAAGCATGTTCTTTTTGCAAGAAGCATTAAGCTGGCTCGGCATCCTGCCGTCATTGGTGTTTCTCATCGGAGTTAGGTAGGATAGCAGACAAACCCCATTACTTACATAGTATGCGAGGACGCAGTCGGCTGATGGCTGCCCGCATCCAGCCATCAGCCGACTGTCGAGCCTCATGTTGAAAAAATTATTGTCTTTGAGATTGCTTCGTCCGCCTAAACGGACTCGCAATGACAAATTGGTTTTTGAAATAGGTTCTGATTTCGTCACAAATACACAGCCAGTCAACTATTCCTAGGCCAGAAAATGAAAACAAAATCAAAAAATAAACAAATAAATATCAAGAAACCGCAGGTTAAATATAAAGACCTGATGTATAAATACGGGCTCTTGTCTTATTTTATGGATAATATCCCAGATGTTATTTATTTCAAGGATAAAAAGGGAGAGCTGGTTTTAGTGAATCAGGCTCATGCAAAAGGCTTGGGCATGAGGCCTGAGGATGTTATCGGGAAAACAGATTTAGACTTCTTCCCGAAGCACAGGGCTGGGCTTGATAAAGCGCACACACAAAAGCCAGATTTAATCATCCTAGACCTAATGCTGCCAAAAATAGACGGTTACAAGGTTTACCGGATGTTGAAATTTGATAATAAATATCTAAAGATCCCTGTGATACTATTTACTTCCAGGGCTCAGGCTTCAGACAAAAAGATAGGAAAAGAAGTAGGCGCGGATGCTTATATAACTAAGCCATTTGAGCCAAGAATTCTTATGAGCAAAATTCGAGAATTACTAGCCGCATCATAGGATTATTATACAGATTGGGAGTCGGACTCCCATAGTAATATTTTCTTGACACATTTTTTTATTGTGCTATAATCTATACCAAGTTAATCAAGATTATATAGATTAGAGGCTTAAGATGAAAGTTACTTATAAAGGTGATTACAGTTTAAAAGCAATGCTCAGCCTGGCGCTACACTATAATAAAGGAGTGCTGCCTATCCAGGGGCTTGCTAAAAAAGGAGATATTCCGTTTAAATTTTTAGAGCAGATACTCCTGACTTTAAAAAAAGGCGGATTTGTCGGAAGCAAGCGCGGAGTGGATGGCGGTTATTTTTTAGCGCGGCCTCCAGAGACGATTACTGTTGGGGAGGTAATAAGGTTTATTGAAGGCCCGATCGAACCGGTAACCTGCGCTAATAAGGATAACTATGAAAAATGCAAAGATTTTCCGTATTGTGTATTTAAAGATATCTGGAATCAGGTGTATACAGCTACATCTTTAGTTGTAGATACCGTAACATTCGCTGAGCTTGTGAGAAGAGTTGGGAATAGAAAAAGTAATGACGGAGATAACTACTATTCCATATGAGGAGGTTTTATGGCAAGGATTTATAACAATATAGCAGAGCTTATCGGCAACACGCCTTTATTGAAATTAAATAAAATGGCCCAGGGCATTGATGCAGAGGTGCTTGTAAAATTAGAATCGTTCAATCCTGCCGGTAGCGTAAAAGACAGAATTGGCTTTGCGATGATAAAAGACGCTGAAGATAAGGGTATTCTTAAGCCGGGCGGGGTTATAATAGAACCTACGAGCGGGAATACAGGCATAGCCCTTGCTTTTATAGCAGCTGCCAGGGGATATAAGCTTATAATCACAATGCCTGAGACAATGAGTATCGAGCGCAGGAGCATACTTAAATTATTCGGTGCAGAAATAATATTGACGCCGGGAGAAAAAGGCATGAGAGGCGCTGTTGAAAAAGCAGAAGAACTTGTGAAAAACACAAAAGGCGCATTTATGCCTCAGCAGTTTAAAAATCCCGCTAACCCAAAGATCCACAGAGAAACCACTGCCCAGGAAATCTGTAAAGATACTGATGGAAAAGTGGATATATTGGTTTCCGGAGTCGGCACAGGCGGTACCTTGACCGGTGTAGGACAGGTTTTAAAAAAGCAAAAACCAGGATTCAAAGTAATAGCTGTTGAGCCGTTTGATTCGCCTGTTCTTTCAGGCGGCAAGCCAGGGCCTCATATGATTCAAGGTATCGGAGCTGGTTTTGTGCCGGATGTCCTGGACAAAGGGTTGATAGACGAGATATTTAAGGTCAAAAACGAAGAGGCTATTGAAACCGCGAGGCACCTCGCGAAAGAAGAAGGGGTTTTAGCAGGCATATCTAGCGGCGCGAACGTATTCGCGGCGCTAGAGATCGCTAAAAGGCCGGAAAATAAAAATAAAACAATAGTTACTATCATCTGCGATACCGGAGAAAGATATCTCAGTACTGATATGTACAAATTTTAAGGGGGCTATGGATATGGCAAAAACAATCAAAGAGATCAATGAAAAGATTAAACAGGGGAAAGCAGTTGTTGTGACTGCAGAAGAAATAATAGGCCTTGTTGAAAAAGACGGGGTTAAAAAAACAGCTGAAAAGGTAGATGTTGTTACTACTGGTACTTTTGGTCCAATGTGTTCTTCCGGGGCTTATTTCAATGTCGGCCATTCAAAACCGAGGATTAAGTTAGGGGGAGGCCATGTTACTGTAAACGATGTACCTGCGTATGCTGGCTTTGCAGCAGTTGACTTATATTTGGGAGCCACGGCTCTACCAGATGACGACCCTAGAAATAAAGTGTACCCAGGGGAATTTAAATATGGCGGAGCGCACGTGATACAAGAATTAATAGCTGGAAAAGACGTCACGCTCAAGGCAACAGCCTATGGGACAGACTGTTACCCGCGCAAAAAATTAGAAACCCTGATTAATATTAAAGACCTCAACGAGGCGGTATTGTTCAATATGAGGAATGTCTATCAGAATTATAACTGCGCGGTGAACCTTTCTGATAGGATGATTTATACCTATATGGGGACATTAAAACCGCAGCTGGGGAACGCGTATTACTGTTCGGCAGGGCAGCTATCCCCCTTATTGAATGATCCATATTACAAGACAATAGGCCTTGGCACAAAGATTTTTCTGGGCGGGGGAATAGGCTATGTGGCATGGCAGGGGACCCAGCATTCTCCTACTGTAAAGCGCAAAGAAACCGGTATTCCGCAGGCACCTGCCGGAACCCTGGCTGTAATAGGCGATTTGAAACAGATGTCGCCTGATTATCTGGTCGGAACCACTTTTCAGGGTTATGGCGTTACTCTTACGGTTGGGATAGGCGTTCCGATACCTATATTAGATGAAGAGATCTGCAAATTTACAGCAGTGAAAGATGAGCAGATTTGGACACAGATAGTTGATTATAGCGAGGCTTATCCGAATTGTATCCCGGGCAGTTTGGGAGAAGTGAATTATGCTCAATTGAAAAGCGGGAAAATTACTGTTAAAGGCAAAGAGGTCCCTGTAGGCGCGCTTTCCAGTTATTCTAAGGCAGTTGAAATAGCCGAAGAGTTAAAGAGCTGGATTAAAAAGGGAGATTTTCTTTTAACTGAGCCTGTCGCCCCCATACCCGGGGCTGAGTCGGGAGTCAGTTTTAAAGCTTTAAAAGAAAGGCCGATTGATTGAAAAGGTCCTTCGCTTCGCCTATAATACTCCTATTTGCCGCATTATTAGGCTTGCTCAGGGATCAAAGTTACTTCGTAAATTTGGTTACAAAAGTTACAAAATTATATCAAATTTGTAACTTAAGAAAGGAGATTGTATGAGAGAAAAAGTTGAAAAGGCACTAGAGAAAATAAGAGGGTTTTTACAGCAGGATGGCGGAGACATAGAGATTGTGGATGTAAAGGACGGCGTGGTAAAAGTTAAGCTTACGGGCGCCTGCGGATGCTGTCCCATGTCAAGCATGACACTAAAAAACGGGGTCGAAAGGGCCTTGAAAGAAGCCGTCCCGGAGATAATTAGAGTAGAAGCGGTTTAATAAGATTGTCGATTTATTTTTCTTGACTAACAATTGAAATCGTAGATAATACTACGAGGGCTTAAAATACAATGTTAGTATCAAGGGAACAAAGACGTTCTGTTTAGAGATATAAGCAGAACGTTTTTTTGTTGCATGTTGCCTGAAAAACAGGCAAGAAAAGGATAAAATTATGCCAAAAATAAAAGATATAAACAAGGTTTTAATAATCGGCTCAGGGCCTATTATAATAGGCCAGGCCTGTGAATTTGATTATTCCGGAACACAGGCGTGCAAGGCTTTGCGGAGAGCAGGATATAAAATTATTCTTGTGAATTCTAATCCTGCTACTATCATGACAGATCCAGGCATGGCCGATTATACCTATATAGAGCCTTTAACCATAGATTCTCTTACAGCTATCATTGAAAAAGAAAGGCCGGATGCGCTTTTGCCTAATTTAGGAGGCCAGACAGGGTTGAACCTATCTAGCGAGCTTGCAAAAAAAGGCGTATTAGAAAAATATGGAGTGAGAATTATAGGTGTGCAGGCAGACGCTATTGAGAGAGGTGAGGATAGGATTATATTTAAAGAGACCATGAATAAACTAAACATACCGATGCCTAAAAGTTCGCCTGCTTATAATATAGAGGAAGCGCTCAAGGTTGTGCGCGAGCTTGGGTATCCTGTTATAGTCAGGCCTGCTTATACTATGGGCGGCACAGGCGGCGGGGCTGTTTATAATGACGCTGAACTAGAAGTTGTTGCTTCAAGAGGCATCTCTGCCAGCCTTATAGGCCAGATATTGATAGAAGAATCTGTTATAGGATGGGAAGAATTAGAGCTTGAAGTCGTGAGGGATTCAAAGTCAAATAAGATTACAGTTTGTTTTATTGAAAATATAGATCCGATGGGCATCCATACAGGCGATTCTTTCTGCGCAGCGCCCATGCTTACTGTAAAGCCCGAACTTCAGAAAAAACTGCAGGAATATTCTTATAAAATAGTGGATGCAATAGGCGTTATAGGCGGTACAAATATACAGTTTGCCCATAATCCTGAAGACGGCAAGGTGGTTGTTATAGAAATTAATCCCAGGACATCGCGTTCATCCGCCCTTGCGTCAAAGGCGACAGGCTTTCCGATCGCCTATGTTTCTTCCAAGCTTGCAGGAGGGGATGATCTCAAAGATATTTCATACTGGCGAGACGGGACCCTGGATAAATATACACCTTCAGGGGAATATGTCGTAATAAAATTCGCGCGTTGGGCATTTGAAAAATTTAAAAACGTAAAAGACCAGCTTGGCACCCAGATGAAGTCTGTCGGCGAAGCGATGAGTATAGGCAAGACTTATAAAGAGGCGTTTCAGAAGGCTATCAGAAGCCTGGAGACCGGCAGGTATGGCCTGGGTTTTGCAAAGAATTTTAATAAGCTATCCCTGGATGAGCTGAAAAACCTGCTGGCATTCCCAACATCGGAGAGGCAGTTTATTATGTATGAAGCGCTTCGAAAAGGGATGAGCGTGGAAGAGCTATACGAAAAAACCAGAATCCATAGATATTTTATAAAACAAATGAAAGAGCTTGTAGAACTGGAAGAAGAGATTCTGAAATATGATGGCAAAAAACTGCCTGATGAACTTTTAATCAAAGCAAAAGAAGACGGTTTTTCTGATAAATACCTGAGCCAGATACTGGGCTTGGAAGAAGATGAAATCAGGAATAGGCGCATAGCGCTCGGCAAGCAAGAGGCCTGGGAAGCAGTGCCTGTAAGCGGCGCAGATGCGGCGTATTATTTTTCAACCTATAATGCAAAAGACTCTGTAAAGGTAAGCGATAATAAAAAAATAATGATACTTGGCGGGGGGCCCAACAGGATCGGCCAGGGCATAGAGTTTGATTATTGTTGCTGCCATGCCTCATATGCCTTAAAGGCAATGGGATACGAGAGCATAATGGTTAACTGCAACCCTGAAACCGTTTCAACTGATTATGACACGTCTGATAAATTGTATTTTGAGCCTCTCACAGTAGAGGATGTTTTAAGTATTTATAATAAAGAAAAACCCATAGGCGCGATAGTCCAGTTCGGAGGCCAGACCCCGCTCAATATTGCAAAAGCGCTTGAAGACGCAGGAATAAAAATACTGGGGACATCAACTGAAAGCATTGACCTGGCTGAAGACCGCGAAAGATTTGCCAAAGTAATGAAAAGGCTCGGGATACTACAGACCGAGAGCGGCATGGCAAAGACATTTGATGAAGCGCTTAAGATTGCCAAACAAATCGGGTATCCTCTCATGGTGAGGCCCTCATATGTTTTAGGCGGCAGGGCAATGGAAGTTGTGTACGACGAGGAGATGCTGAAAGATTATTTAAATAAAGCCGTGGAGATTTCTCCTGACAGGCCTATTCTTATAGATAAGTTTTTGGAAGACGCAATGGAAACAGAGGCGGATGCAATCTCGGACGGCGAAGAAGTATTTATTCCTTCTATAATGGAGCACATAGAAGAGGCAGGCATACATTCCGGTGATTCCGCGTGTGTCCTGCCGCCCAAGACAATTCCCAAGAAACATATAGAGACTATACAGGAATATACAAAGAAGATCGCCCTGGAATTAAAAGTAGTCGGCCTCATGAACATACAATATGCGATTGCGAATGATAAGGTATATGTTTTGGAGGCGAATCCCAGGGCGTCCAGGACTGTGCCTCTTGTGTCAAAGGTAACAGGTGTTTCAATGGCGAAGATTGCCACTGAGGTAATGCTTGGCAAGAAAATAAAAGACATGAACCTGAAGCAGAAAAAATACAGCCACATGGGGGTGAAGGAAGCCGTATTTCCGTTCAATATGTTCCATGAGGCAGATCCTATACTTGGGCCTGAGATGCGTTCTACAGGAGAGGTCCTTGGCATGGCAGATTCGTTCGGCCTGGCATATTACAAGGCGCAGGAGGCAGCAGGTCAGAAGCTCCCGGTAAAAGGCACAGTGCTTGTGACGGTCAGCGAAAAGGATAAAAAGAAAAACATTTTAGAGGTTGTAAAAAGGCTTAAAGACCTGGGATTCAAGGTTATGGCCACAGCAGGAACAAAAAAATATCTTGAGAAAAATGGCCTGGATGTGGAGCTTATAAATAAAATGCAGGAAGGCCGTCCAAATATTGTGGATGCTATCCACAATAAAGAAATAAACCTTATTATAAATACGCCTATCGGGAAAACAGCGGCGTACGATGATTCTTATATAAGAAAAGCGGCTATAAAATATAAGATCCCGTACCTTACCACAATAGCAGCCAGCCTTGCTGCCAGCGAAGGCATTAAGGCGTACCTGGAAAATAAGAGCGCGATAAAGTCACTTCAGGAATATCACAGAGAGATATTGTAATGTCTAGATTATGTTTTGATAACAATAGATATCTTGAAGAGCAGACAAGAGAAATCCTCGAGCGGGTAAAGAAATTTGATAACAAGCTTTATCTTGAATTTGGCGGAAAGATTTGCTTTGATTATCATGCAGCAAGGGTTTTGCCGGGATATGACCCGAACGTGAAGATGAGGCTTCTTGAAAAACTACAAAGCTACGCGGAAATAGTGATAAGCGTGTACGCAAAAGACATAGAGCAAGGTAGGGTCAGGGGGGATTTCGGCATAACATATGATCTGGCCACCCTGAAACTTATAGATGATTTAAAGGCGTGGAAACTTGACGTGACTTCAGTAGTGCTTACAAGATTTGAAAACGAGCCGGCAGCAATTAAATTTCAAAGAAAACTTGAACGCTTGGGAATAAAAGTCTACAGGCATTATAAAATCGAAGGCTACCCTTTTGATGTTGAAAAAATAGTTTCCCCCCAAGGATACGGGAAGAACGATTATATAGAAACAAAAAAGCCTGTCGTGATAGTCACTGCGCCGGGACCGGGAAGCGGCAAGTTGTCAGTTTGCCTTTCTCAGTTTTATCATGATCATAAACGAGGCACAAACTCAGGTTATGCAAAATTTGAGACATTTCCCATATGGAACCTTCCTCTGAAACATCCTGTTAATATTGCGTATGAGGCAGCGACAGTTGATTTAGCGGATTTCAATCTAATAGACCCTCATCACTTAGAGACATACAATAAAATATCAGTCAATTATAACCGCGATGTAGAGGCATTTCCTATTTTAAAAAATATAATAATGAAAATAACAGGTTCAAAAGACAGTTATTATAATTCTCCAACGGATATGGGGGTAAATAGGGCCGGCTTTGGGATTATAGACGATGAAGGCACGAAAGCCGCAGCCAGGCAAGAGATAATAAGAAGATTTTTCAGGCATAATCTGGAGTTTGCGATAGGCAGCGGAACCAAAGAAGAATTTGACAGGGCAAAGACTATTATGGAGTTAGCCGGGGTAAAACTTGAAGACAGGCCTGTTGTATTGCCTGCCAGATCCGCCGCAGAAGAGTGTGAAGAAAAAGGCAAAGGCAATAAAGGGTATTTTTGCGGGGCAGCTATTGAACTGCAGGACGGCAAGATCGTTACAGGAAAAAATTCTCCGCTTATGCACGCGGCCTCAAGCGCTATTATCAATGCGATAAAATACCTTGCCGCTATAGATGATTCTACGCATATTTTGAAACCCGAGATTATGAAAGACCTTTCTAGGTTAAAAAAAGAGATATTGTCTTTATCTTCGGAAAGCCTGAATCTGGACGAGATACTTGTGGCGTTGTCCATAAGCGCCCATACGGATAATAATGCAAAACATGCGCTTTCGAAACTCAAGGAATTAAGAGGATGCGAACTTCATTCTACGCACCTGCCTACGCCCGGTGACGAAGCGGGCTTAAGGAAATTAGGCATAAACTTTACTACAGACGCGATACCTTCTTCCAGTTTATTTTTTAACGTCTAAAAAGGAGTGATCTATGAGCGGAGTATTCGGAGTAGTGTCAGAAAAAAATTGCGTGAGTGATTTATTTTACGGCGTTGATTACCAGTCTCACCTTGGGACTCAGTATGGTGGTATCGCAATATTATGCGGAAAGCGTATTTACAGGCAGATACATGACATATCCCAGAGCCAGTTTAAATCAAAATTCTTCGAGGATTATAAAAAGTCAGAAGGAAGGTACGGCATAGGGGTCATAAGCGATTCAGATGCCCAGCCCATGTTTCTAAACACAAAATTCGGGTCATTTGCCATATGCATGACCGGGCTTATCGAGAATACCAGGGAACTCGTTGCAGAGCTTCATAAAAAAGAATGCTCCTTCAGCGAAACAGAAGACGGCGCTCCCAATATTGTTGAGGTGATCGCAAAGCTTATCAGCATGGGGGACGATATAGTAAGCGGTATAGAGTATATGTTTACAAAAATTATCGGGTCCTGCAGCGTTTTGATACTTTGTAAAGACGGGATTTATGCTGCAAGAGATAGATTCGGATATACACCTTTAGTGATAGGGAAGCGCGAAGAGGATTTTGCCATTGCCTCTGAATCCAGTGCTTTCCAGAATACAGAATTCCAGATATATAAATATCTGTTGCCCGGAGAAATAGTTTTGGTAAACGAAAACGGCCTCAAGGAAGTAAAGCCCGGCCATAAGAGCGCAAATCAGATATGCTCATTTTTATGGATATACACGGGTTTCCCGGCATCGAGTTATGAAGGTATCAATGTAGAAGTAGTCAGAGAGAGATGCGGCGCGTATCTGGCAAAGCATGATAAAGATATAGACGTGGACGTGGTTTCAGGCGTTCCTGATTCAGGAATTGCCCACGCGATAGGCTATGCAATGGAGTCAGGCAAACCCTACCGCAGGCCTCTTGTAAAATACACAGCAGGTTACGGCAGAAGCTACACCCCGCCTTTACAGGAAATACGAGACCGCATCGCGAAGATGAAGCTCATACCTATAAAAGATGTAATAGAGGGTAAAAAGATAGTTGTTTGCGAGGATTCTATAGTGCGCGGCACGCAGCTTAGAAATTTCACAGTCCAGAAATTATGGGACAACGGCGCAAAAGAAATACATGTTAGGCCTGCCTGCCCGCCGCTTATGTATCCGTGCAAATTCTGCCTTTCAACCAGGACCATACATGAATTGGCGGCCAGAAAGGCCATAAAAGATATAGAAGGCCATGATATCGAAGATGTGTCAGAATATGTAGATCATGCTACCAAAAAATATCAAAAGATGATAGAATGGATCCGTAAAGATATAGGCGTTACCACGCTTCGTTATCAGACGCTTAGCGATATGATAAAGGCAATCGGCCTCCCGCGCGAAAAACTCTGCACCTACTGCTGGAACGGCGAATGCCTTGCAAAGGGGAATCTGTTATGAGAAAAATAAATTATATACTTCTACCTGTTATAGGGTTAATTATTATTTTTAGTGCCCAGGAACTTTATGCCAGTGGGTTTGCAAGGACCAAGTATGACGCAGCCATAGGATATATTAAGAAAAAACAGCCTGATTTTGCATTGATGGAATTCAGAAGCCTTTTAAGAGAATTCCCGAAAAGCCTGTTTGCTCAAAAATCATCGCTTGCAATAGCGGAATATTATTATGACAATAAGATGTATAATGACGCTATCAAAAGTTTTACAGGGTATGTAAAAAATTACCCTGATTCAAAGGCGGGTATTTTTGCAAAGGCGTATCTTTTAAAAATCATAGAAGAGATTAAAGATCCCGCGTGGGAAGAGAAGAGATTGTTTGAGGATATCCAAAAAGACTTTTTTTCCAAGCCGCTATTCCTTCTTTTCAAAGAATATAAAGAGACCTCATATAAAAGCCCGCTGCAGAATAAATTCAAGATAAGGTATTATATAGATAATATCGAGGTCTACAGAAATGGCCAGTTCTTCATCAAGATTACCCAGTAAAGCCCTTCTTTTTTTCTTCATAGCGTCTTTAATCTCGGCTTCTTTTAACCTACCTGTTATTTTTGCCCCTCAATTCCTGAAAATAAAAAATATCGTAGAAAGAGAAACATCTTTTATTTTGGATAAAAAGGTTTGTATCGGCAACATAGGGTTTATGCCTTACGGCGAAGCTGTATTAAACAATATAAAAATACAGGATATAGAGATAGAAAGACTTACTATCCGGTTTAATATTTTCGAATTTCTGATACATAAAAAAGTGAAAGAGTTTCATTTAAAAGGCATAGTGGTTTTAAAAAAACCCGATTTTATAAAACCCGTAAAATATACTCTGAATATAATTACGACCCCGGATGTTATATCAATAGGAAATCTATGCTTAAATTATGAGAAATATTCTCTGGATATAAAAGGCAATATCAGCGGTTATTCTTCAGATCCCAGGGCTGAATTGAATATTGCCTCCAAAGAAATAGACATCCCTGGATTCGGAAGAATAAATAACCTGTACAGTGAGCTGGTATTATCGAAAGATGAGTTATTTATAAAGGATCTGAATTTTTTCCTGGATAATTTTCCTCTGGACATCAAGTGCAGGATTTCTGATTTTAAATCCCCGGCAGTAGAGCTCAAAATCATATCATATCCCGGGCAAATACCGTCGCTGAGGGCTTTTAATCCCATGAATTTTGAGATTAGTTTTTCTGGCAGAAAAACAGAAAAGTCCATAAAAGGATCCCTTGGGCTCGAAAGCCAGAAGCTTGTATCAGTTGACCCAAGAAAGATTTCTTATACCAGGATTAAAATGGAAGATTTGTCGTGCGCTTTTTTAAATAAGGCCATTTTTGCCGAAGCAAAGGATATTATTTGCGAAACAACTACATCGAAAAATACAGTTTATCTAAAGGCCTCTGATTTTAAGGCATCAGCTTATTCGATTAAATCACGGATATATCTGACAGGGTTAAATCTTTTCGCCTATAAAGGGGCAATAAAAGGCAATGGCTCCCTGGATCTTAAGCAATCACCTGCCGGGTTACTGCTTGACTTTAAAGTTTACGGTATGGATATCGCGGAATTTGCCAAAGCTTTGAATTTGAATTATGAATTAAAAGGGGATATGTATTTCAGCGGAGTTTTTAATAACAGGCAGGATCCGTGTTTATCGGGTAGGCTGGTTGTTAAAGAAGGGTATTTAAAAAATATGCAGGTGCTAAGTATGATTTCTGATTTTTTAAATGCACCTTCGCTTAAAAGTGTATATTTTGATCAAATATCTTCGCTTGTTTATCTTTTTCCTAGAAATAAAGAGGTGATGTTTGATAAAGTCACTGTCAGCGCCAAGGATATAAATTTAAAGGGGGCTATGAAAATAAAAAGTACGAAAAAACTTAACGGTAATTTATCAGTCAGATTGTCAACAGCGCTTCTTAAAGAGTCTTTTAAATTAAGGCTTTTATTTTTTATTATAGAAGAAAAGCTTGGGTATCAGGATTTTGAGTTTGAGATAGGAGGTTTCACGGACTCTCCTCAGATAAAGTGGCTTTCCACTAGATTTAGGGAAAACGTGATGAGACATCTTACTGAAAGCGGCAAAAAATCCGTAGAAAAATCACTCGAAAAAGCAATGGAGCAGCTTTTATAATCTTAAACAACTAGAAAACCGACATTGTTGATTTTTTAGTTGATATTATGAGAAAGATGTACGATGTGATAGTGATTGGCGCAGGGCATGCGGGTATAGAGGCTAGCTTGGCAGCGGCTAGGACGGGTTCTAAAACTCTGCTTATCACAATGGATCTTGATAAGATAGGTTATATGTCGTGCAATCCTGCAATAGGCGGTATTGGCAAGGGCCAGCTTGTTAAGGAAATTGACGCCCTGGGCGGAGAAATGGGAAAGGCAGCAGATGCTTGTGGCATACAATTCCGTATTTTGAATAGAAGTAAAGGCCATGCTGTATGGTCTTCTAGGGCGCAGATAGATAGAGATTTATATTTAAAATACATGCAGGGCTTAATCAGGAAAACCAAAAATCTGGATTTATTGGAAGGCTCTGTGAAAGAATTGATTGTTAAAAATAGGGCTATTAAAGGCGTTAAGCTTATGGACGGGCGCGCTGTAAAGTCTAAGACAATAGTCCTTACTCCGGGAACTTTTTTAAACGGCCTCATTCACATAGGGCTCACGCATATGCCGGGCGGCAGATTAGGGGATCCGCCTTCTTTAGGCCTTTCCGAAAATTTAAAATCATTAGGTTTTAATATAGCGCGGCTTAAAACAGGCACTACTCCCAGGCTCGATGGCAGGACCATAAGATTTTCTAAGCTTAAAAAACAAACCGGGGATACGCCCGCTTCTCCTTTTTCATTTGCCACAGAGAAAATAAGGGGTAAGCAAATACCCTGTTTTCTTACTTATACTAATAGGAAGACCCATAAGATTATAAGAGACAATCTGGACCGTTCCCCACTTTATACAGGAAAAATACAGTCCACAGGCGTCAGGTATTGTCCTTCTATTGAAGATAAAATAGTGAGATTCAGCGACAGGGACAGGCATCAGATATTCCTGGAGCCTGAAGGCTTGAAAACAAACCAATATTATCCGAACGGGATATCTACAAGCTTACCGCTGGATGTACAGTTAAAGATGGTGAGAAGCATCGTTGGCCTTGAAAAAGCTGAAATACTTGTGCCTGGATACGGCATTGAATATGATTTTATTGATCCGACGCAATTAAAGCCTACGCTTGAAACGAAATTAGTGAAAAATCTTTTCCACGCAGGCCAGATTAATGGCACAACCGGTTACGAAGAGGCAGCTGGCCAGGGTTTTATCGCAGGTGTAAACGCAAGTTTGAATGCAAAGTCAAAAGAGCCTTTTATATTAGACCGCTCAGAGAGCTATATAGGTGTTTTGATAGACGATCTCGTTACAAAAGGTACGAACGAACCTTACAGGATGTTCACATCCCGCGTGGAATACAGGCTATTATTAAGGGAGGACAATGCTGACCAGCGCCTCATGGAAAAAGGCTTTAAAAAATTAGGCCTTATAAGCGAAAAGCAGTATAAAAAGATGCTTTGCAAGAAAACCAACATAAAAAGAGCCCTGGAAAAGTTAAAAGGGGCAAAACTTTACCCGAATGCTAAAATTAATAACAAGCTGAAAAGGTCAGGCATAACCCCGATAAGCAATGTTGTTACCATGTTTGATTTATTAAAAAGGCCTGGCGTAGATTTTAATATACTGGAAAAAATCAGTAAAGATGGTAAAATACCTCTTTCCGATAGAGAGATCCAAGAAGTGGAGATAGAGGTAAAATACAAGGGTTTTATAGACAGGCAGCTTAAAGAAATAGGGAATTTTAGAAAAATAGAGCATATAAAAATACCAAGCGGTTTTGAGTTCAAAGACGCACCTGGCCTTTCAAAAGAAATAGTTGAAAAGTTATCAAGGATAAAACCTCTTAATTTGGGCCAGGCATCCAGGATTTCAGGCGTGACGCCAGTAGCCATATCCATATTAAGGGTATACCTAAAAAAATGGGAAAACCTAAGAAATATAAAGACGAACTGAGGAAATTCACAAAAGATCTTGGCATAGCGCTTTTCGGAGTGGCGTACGTTAAGCCTATAAAAAAAGAATTTCTTTTTTCTGATGAAACTTTGAAGGATTTGGATTATACTATATCCTTAGGCTTGAGGCTTTCTGACGGTATATTAGAGGACGTAACAAGCTTTCCTACCAAGATCTATTTTCATCATTATAGACAGGCAAACGCTATATTAGATCAGATTGCTTTTAAGGTTTCAAATTTTATACAGGATAAAGATTATAAGGCATTAGCTGTGCCAGCTTCCCAAATACTTGATTGGGAAAAACAGGCCGCTCATCTTTCTCATAAAAAGATAGGAGAGATGGCAGGCATTGGTTTTATAGGCAGGAATAATCTTTTAGTGAACCCTGAAATAGGAGCCAGGTTCAGGCTTGTTACTATTCTTACAAACATGCCTTTAGAGCCTGATAAAAAGCTTAAAACATCTTGTGGGAAATGCAGGTCTTGCATAAGCGTTTGCCCAGCAGGAGCGATAAAAGATAAAAAAGAAGATTTTGACCACATAAAATGTTTTGAGAAATTAAAAGAGTTCAGGGATAAACGCCTGGTAGACCAGTTTATCTGTGGTGTTTGCGTTAAGGCCTGTAAAGGCAAAGGCCGAGAATAGGCAGGTTTTAACCTGCCTGATTATGGAGGCCTTTGCGACAATATTGTAGGGCAGACTTTAGTCTGCCAAAACATATGAAAAAAGACACAGTTGTAATTTTAGATTTCGGGTCGCAATATAATCAGCTTATAGCAAGGCGCGTCAGAGAGTGCAAGGTGTATTCTGTGCTGATACCTTACAATACGCCTGTCTGGAAAATAAAATCGTATAATCCGAAGGCAATAATACTGACGGGCGGGCCTGCGAGCGTGACAGAAAAAGGCGCTCCCAGGGCGAATCCCGAGATTTTTAAACTCGGAGTTCCTATCCTAGGCATATGTTACGGAATGCAGTTTACAGCTTATGCGTTAGGCGGAAAGGTGGGTAAAAGCAAGAAACGGGAATACGGTTATGCCGAATTAGTCCTCAATAGAAAAGAAAGATTTTTCAAGCTTTTCCAGAGAAAAGAAAAGGTCTGGATGAGCCACGGCGACAAGGTCCAGGAAATGCCCAAAGGTTTTGTGATACTGGCGCATACTAAAAATAGTCACATAGCCAGCATGGCAGACCCTGTAAGAAAAATATACGGTGTGCAGTTTCACCCCGAGGTCATACATACGCCCAAAGGCATGCAGATCTTTAAGAATTTTCTGTACGATATAGCGGGCCTTAGGCCGACGTGGACAATGTCATCGTTTATAAAAAATTCCATAGAAGAGATAAAGCAGAAGGTCGGAAATGAAAAAGTAGTCCTGGGTTTAAGCGGAGGAGTGGATTCTTCCGTAGCCGCAGTCCTTTTACATAGAGCAATCGGGCCCAGGCTGCATTGCATTTTTGTGGATAACGGCCTCTTGCGTAAATATGAGCGGGAATATGTGGAAAAAACATTCAAAAATCATTTTCACATCAACCTGCATGTGGCTAAGTCTGAAAAAAGATTCCTGGATAAATTAAGAGGCGTTACTGATCCGGAGAGAAAACGTAAAATTATAGGTAAGGAATTTATAAAGGTGTTTGAGGAAGAATCCAGAAAACTGGGCAATGTGAAGTTTCTAGGACAAGGCACACTTTACCCTGATGTCATAGAAAGCATTTCTGCCAAAGGCGGGCCGTCAGCCACTATAAAAACCCATCATAATGTAGGCGGACTTCCTAAAAAAATGGACCTCAAGCTTATAGAGCCGCTGAGAGACCTTTTTAAAGACGAGGTAAGGCTTCTCGGAAAAGAATTGAAACTTCCTGACGCCATGATCCACAGGCAGCCTTTTCCAGGGCCTGGCCTGGCTGTAAGGATAATAGGCGATATAACAAAAGAACGCCTGGAGATCCTGAGGAATACAGACTTGATAGTGCAGGAAGAGATGGAAAAGTATGAAGGCTATAAAAATATATGGCAGTCATTCGCAGTACTTCTTCCTGTAAAAAGCGTAGGAGTAATGGGAGACGAAAGGACGTATGAAAGCGTGGCAGCTATCAGGGCTGTTACGAGCCAGGACGCTATGACAGCTGACTGGGCCAAGATCCCGTATAATATTTTAGGGAGGATTTCAAACAGGGTTATAAACGAAGTCAAGGGAGTGAACCGCGTGGCGTACGATATAAGTTCCAAGCCGCCTGCTACCATAGAATGGGAATAAAATGCGTAACGATTATTTAAAAGATAAATGCGGAGTGTTTGGTATCTTCGGGCATAAGGATGCAGCCCGGCTTACGTATCTCGGGCTTTACGCGCTGCAGCATCGGGGCCAGGAATCAGCAGGCATTGTGACATCTGACGGAAGACTTGTGAGAGAGCATAAGGGCATGGGCCTTGTGTCAGAGGTTTTTAATGAAGAAGAGATTGCGAAACTTACCGGGAATATTGCCATAGGCCATACCAGATACTCTACCACAGGCTCTTCAAATATAAAAAATGCCCAGCCGTTTTTAGTGGAAACCCTGGCAAGCCACATAGCTGTCGCCCATAACGGAAATCTTGTAAATGCGCTGACCTTAAGAAAAAAATTGGAAAAAGAAGGCGCTATATTCCAGTCCAGCATGGACAGCGAAATCGTTATCCACGCAATCGCCCATTCAAAGAAAAAAGATTTTAAGGAAAGGATTATGGACGGCATATCCCAGCTGGAAGGCGCGTTTTCAATGACACTTCTCGTGGAAGACGGGATTATAGCAGTAAGGGATAGAAGAGGATTCAGGCCGCTTTCTCTGGGTAAATTAGACGGAGCGTATGTTATCGCGTCTGAGACATGCGCGTTTGACCTTATACACGCTGAATTTATAAGAGATATAGAGCCCGGCGAAGTACTTTTTATCACAGAAAAGGGGATCAAGTCAGCGTATATAGCAGATAAAAGTTCAAAATCCTCATTTTGCATTTTTGAATACATCTATTTTTCAAGGCCTGATTCCAATCTTTACGGAACTAACGTGCATCTTACGCGTAAACGCCTTGGTATGGAACTTGCAAAAGAAGCGCCCGCTAAAGCAGACTTGGTAATAGCGATTCCTGATTCAGGGTCTTCAGCTGCTGTCGGGTACTCCGAACAATCAGGCATACCTTTAGATATGGGCATGATAAGAAATCATTATATCGGAAGGACTTTTATACAGCCTAGCCAGCATATAAGAGATTTATCCGTAAGGGTAAAATTAAATCCCATAAGGGATGTTGTTAAAGGAAAGAAAATAGTTGTGATAGAAGATTCTATTGTGCGCGGCACTACATCCAAAGCAAGGATCCGCACTTTAAGAGAAGCAGGCGCAAAAGAAATTCACATGAGGGTCAGCTGCCCCCAGCATATATCGCCCTGTTATTACGGCATAGATTTTCCCACTAAAGAAGAATTAATCGCATCTTCTCATACAGCCGAGGAAATCCGCAAGTTCATAGGCCTTGACAGCTTGGCATATCTCAGTTTAGCAGGGCTTTACAGGGCAATGCCTCTTCCAAAAAATAAATTCTGCGTATCCTGTTTTACAGGTAAATACCCTGTTCTCCCTGAGCAGGGTATAGGTAAATTTAATCTGGAAAATCAGCTATCTTTTCTAAATAAAATCTAACTTATTTTATTGACAATAGTTATGATATATAATATACTTATTACACGTATTATAAAAGT
>JAHJGB010000158.1 GCA_018824725.1 Candidatus Omnitrophota bacterium | reverse complement strand
TGTTCCCGCCTGTGACATTATTTGTTATTGCCTCGCCGCCGTATATATCCTTGTCATATAAATCACCGCCGCTGTTTGTATCATACGCCAATCTCACCTGCGGCGCAGAACCGTATGTCTTCCATATTATGTCATAACCGCCTGACTGAGCCACCTGCAGCGTCTCATTGCCTACAGGCTGCTGCAATACAAGCCTGCCTTGTATTGTCAAGGCATTGGTTGAAACATCATTTATATTACCGTCAGTCTCAGAGGCTATCTTGAATTTAATCAAGGTGTTTCTTTCAATGGCGATGTCGTTCGGGATAGGCCAGTTATACTCCAAATCCGCGGAATTAATCCCTGTCTGCACTGTTTCCGTATAATCAGCGGGCTCAACAGTTGAGTACATTATCTTGACAGTGCCCAAATCTCCTACCTTGGTCCAGCTTATTTTCTTTGTCAGGCCCGATTCCCAGGTAACGCCTCCGTTCTTCGCCTCGCCTGTCAGCGTGACCGTGCCTTTTACCACAAAATTATAATCTGATTCAGCGTGGACATTCGCCTCGTCATCATTCTTAAATACCTTTACGCGGACATATTGGCCTACCATGCCGGGCACGTCCTGTATTGTCCAATCCTTTGTCTCTAAACTGGAATCCACATCATTGGCAATGGTGCCATCATACGGCCCTGTGGCGCCGTTAACGCTGTAGCGTAAATTTACTTTTCCTGAACCTCCTAAATTATCAGGGATCGCGTTCCAGGTTATAGTCATTAAATCCCCGACCTGCTTAGTAATACCCGTCTCATTGGGATATGTCAGCTTGACCTGCGACTTAACGACAAATGGGTTTGAGGCGCCCGCTGTTCCTGTTGTCAAGTCCTCATCTCCGTCAAGCGCTACCTTTATTTTATTATCAGCTCCCATGTGAGCGGCAAGGACAGTCCAGCTATAATTCTTATCAGCTATATCAACCACCTCTTCTGTCAACAATGTGTCGTATGACGACCCGCCGTTCTTGGACAAGCGTATCTCAGCTGTCCCTGCCACGTTGCCGCCCAAATCCCACTGTATGCTCTTTGACTCTGCTGTATCCGATACCTTTACTACTTCATCTAAATGCGGCTCTGTAACAGTAACACTGCCTTTTATCTTGATGGGATAATCGCCTTCGTCCAATATATAATCGCGGCCATGGTCCTGTACCTTTATATATACTTCGTCATGTATGTCATTAGGTATGGTCCAGGAATAAGAGCCGGTTCCCGCGCCGCTGTCAGCGGTTACGCCTTCAGCTGGAAATCCTGTAGGAGCTGTCCAGGTGCCTCCCACTCCTTTTTTATAGAATATGTCCACTTTATTGCCCGGCAGACTGCCTCCCAGTGTCCATGTAATATCATGGCTAGTGCCTACGCGCCATATGATACCCGTGGTATTCGGCGTATCCACGTGTATGGTTTCCAAGATAGTGAATATCGCGCCTGAAACTCCGGAAATAGCGCTATAGTCAGAGCTTTCTATCTTTATTAACGCCTCTCCTGATCCAGGGGCTGTCAATGTCCATGGATACGGCTCGTTAACAGTGGGCCTATCTGACACGAGCGGAGTCCATAAACCACCGTTATTTCTGGATACATATATATTTATAGCGTCAAATGTGCCTGTGGTAGACCACGTAATATCTTGTTCATCCCCTATTTCCCAAATCTGGCCTCCGTCAGGGGAATCAACCGCTATGGTGCCGTTTATGGTAAACGTGGCCGCTGAGGTATCGGATATGCTGGAATAGTCAGAGCTCTCTACCTTTATAAGGGCTTGAGCGCTTAAAGGAGGTATGACTTCCCATGCTGTATAAGGGCTAGAGGTATCTCCGTCTACTTCATCTAATTGTGTCCATAAGCCGCCATCATTCCTTGATAATTTTATTTTTACGTTTCCCGTGATGCCGACTGTTGACCAAACCACGTTACAATCCTCGCCCACGAGCCAGGTGTTACCTCCGTCAGGAGAACTAAGTGTTATGGACGCGAATACATGAAATACATCATCAGACACATCATTAATGCTGGAATAATCAGAACTTTCCACTTTTATCTTTGCCTGGTCAGAAGGCGGACCCTGGACAACCCAGCCCGTATAAGGAGTAGCGTCACCCGCTACCTCAGCTAACAACGTGGGATATGTCACGCCATTATCCTTGGATAAGTATATCTTTACATTGGCGTATTCGCCTACTTTTGTCCATGTAACGCTGCAATTTTCTCCTATGTTCCAATAGTCGCTCGCGCCATCAGGAGAAGTGACTGTTATTGAACCGGCTATTGTAAAGGTAGAACTTGATACATCCAATACGTCGCTATAAGTATCGCTCACTATCTTTATTAAACAGGTAGAACTTGTAGGACCCGTGACAGTCCACGGATATGGGGATAAATCAGCGTCCCTGGTTGTCAATAGCGTCCAGGTACCTCCACTATTCTTCGATAACCATATATTGACATCTGTAAAATTACCTGTATATGTCCACGTGATATCATTTGACACGCCCACGTTCCATGTCTGGCCGCCGTCAGGAGCGCCGAGCGTGATTGTGCCAGGTATTACGTAAAAATCAGCGCTTTCTTTATAAACAACTACATCATCGGACTGCACTACCTTGACCCTTGATGTATTGCCTGCCGGTGTTTTTGGAAAATCACTGGCTATATCCCATTGCCACGAGCTGCCAGCCGCGTCTGTGCCTGCTGGACGGTCTGAAATAAGGGTAGAACCATATGTGGCGCCGCCATTATTTGAATAAAGAATATTCACAGTGCCATCATCAAGCCCTGCGCCGAAATGACCTTTTTTCTGCCAGCTTATATCATATGAACCGCCCAGGTAATAAGTATTCACCGGGTCAACTGTCGGGAGAGTAGCGCTTAGTATCTGGCCTTTTAAGGTAAAGGCAGTGCTATCGCTTTCAACCAAGGTATCATCAGTAGGCGCGGGATTATAATCCAGATGAAGCCTCAATACATTATCAGCGCCTATCAGATTTGTGCTTCCTAAATCAGAAGGGATTGTCCAATCCCATGTAAGGTCTTCTCCGTCTGGTTTTCCGGAAGTGGTAATATCGTTAAAGATAGTTCCGCCGTCTGTGGAAAGTCCTATGGTCACTGTGGCAGGAGCCAGATTATCAAGGTTGCCTGTATTGCTCCACGTAATTGCCTGCGTCTCGCCTATCCTCCAGATATTCGGAGGCTGGTCTATATCCAGACTGCCTTTTATAACAAAAACATCATTGGATATATCATAGTTATAGTCTGTTGTCCCCTCCGTATCAGTAATCTTTATTTTTAAATCTTCCTGTATCGTATCAGCCGCTGGATCTCCTATTTCAGGCGGGACCTGCCATGGATATGAATCACTCTTACAGTCATAATCGTTTACGCCAGGGCTCGCTGGCGTCTCATAGATCAAATAAGGGTATGTAGAGCCTCCGTTCATTGATAATTCTATCTTTATCTTATGGTGATTAAGGTAGCCAGCGCCGCCTGTTTCCAAAGAGTTGGCGTGTTTCCACGTGATATTTTCCGTATCGCCCACCACCCAAGTTTCTCCGTCGTTAGGCGCTATAAGCGTCAAAGGGCAGAATTCCACGCAAGCCCACCTGACTTCAGCGATTATAAGGCTTGTTGTCCTCTCTAAATATAAATTCGTGCCTGATGTAAGGATTGCCACTACGCGCAAATCATCAAGATAGCTAGTAGTGCTAGAGTTTGTACCGCTCGCGACTGAAATAATAGGCAGGGAGCGTTCCACATCATAAGTAACTGAACCAGGAAGCGTGATATTCGCCGTTGTGGTTGAAATAGCAAACTGTTGATTGTCTCTCTTGACGCGCGTGCTTGGATCCGTGAACTCTATGACCTCAAAATTTATGTCAACGTGGTCGTTGGTACCGCCTGTAGCCGCGCGTTCAAAAAGTAACTCAGTCGTGCTATTTATGGTCCCGCGCACCATGCCATGCCGTTCTTGTCCGCTTACCCCAATTCCCGGAGAAAAATCAAACATCAAGAGCGCCTTTTCAAGATCGCTGATAGCGTATCTATCAGCTACGTCTGTGAAATCTGCGGTCAGATCAAAAGTAGCGCTAGCGGCAGTCGCGGCCAAGGTCACTGAACCTGTTCTTAGATTCACGTCTTTTTCAAAAACAACCACCTGCCACGCAATATTTATACCCTGGGTTATGCCTGCGGACTGGGAGCTTCTAAGACGTTCAATCTCTATATGAGAAGTGTAAGGGGCGCCTGCATCAGAATAAACCCTGGATTTACAAAATAAGACCTCTGTATCCGCGACTGTGTTAACAGGCCCTCTCGTGTAAACTATGGGAACCACCCTATGATTAATATCGCTTATATTTACAGGCAGGTCTATGGTTTTTATAACAGTGCTTTTAGCCATTGATGTAAAACCGCTGTAAACCGTGACCCCATCCTCAAATTCAACCACGTGCAGTGTAGAGGTAATCGCTTGCGCGGTCCTGGGCAGATCGCGTAAAATAGTTATTGTATTATTGTCTTCAAAATACGGGGTGAGGCAAAAATTGCCGTCGTTGCCGCTATTGCATTTTGATTCCACAATAAGAAATGTCTTGGTTCTATTCACCGGCGTACCACTCCAATCCACTGTAATATCTATGGTCTGGGCAAGGTCGTCTGTCACAAAATCAACGCTGCCCTTTTGGACCTTTTTTATCTGGACCGCGGCCGCCTCATCGTAATACAATAATCCGGTTGTAAACAATATGCACAAGATGAGGTACGTCCTGAAAAGAAAAACAGCTCTTTTATTAGTGTCTTTTTTCATAACCCACCTCTTCTGTTTTGAAAAACGTTTTTATTTTATATTCACTCATTTTGGCCTTTTTTAATAAATATAATGGCGGTTGCCTTGCGGTTCACATTCACAATTTCACCCGTATCAGATGTTTCGACTGTCTCTTCGTATTTAACCTTGACCGTATCGCCAGGTTTTATTGAAGTAACATTATCTATCTTTTCAAGCTTGACGTTTTCATCCATAGGAAACGCCTTCTCGAACTCCTCGCCCTTTGCCTCGTTTTTGATATATGTAACTGCTATGAAATCCTTCGCAATGCCTCCGACCTCGCCCTGAATCTGCTTCTCGGTAGACTTCTTTTTTGTTTCCTTTGCCGGGCCTTTAGCCAAGGCTAAGTTAGTAAACATCGCGGTTAAAACTAATATCAATACGATTTTATTTGTCCTGTTCATTTTAAACCTCCTATTTTTTTATTCTTTCGCCCACTGAAACAAATGAAAAATCCCTTACCTCTCCGTTCGGCGAACGGAAACTCATCACGCCTTTTATTTTACTGCCGTCCCATTCGCCGCGCCAATTCACCGTCTCATAGCGGTCGTTTGACTGGATGGTCTTCCAGATTATTATGCCGTTTTTCAGGTCTGTCTTTGTATATACGGTGCTGGGGAACCCAACCTTGCTTAAATTATTTGAAAGATATAAGTTGTTATCAAAATAGATGACATCTTCTTTCTGAAATTCTATCGGGGTGCCGCTTACCTGACTGAGCGCTATCTTCCACATAGAGCCGTTTATGTCATTTTTTAATTTCTCAGCCCTGTCCTTTGCCTGGATGGTTTTTTTCAGGGCCTGTTCTGTCAGGCGGATCTTCCAGGCGTAATTTTCAGTGTCTTTGTGCGCCTCTATAGCAACGTCTCTTTCGCGCTTCAGCGTCTCCAGCGTGCTTTTGTAAAGATCAACCGTCTTTGTATATTCACTTTTCAAAGTATAATTCTGCCTGTAAAAATAAGTCACCCCTATCGCGAGCGCAAATATCGCTGCGCTGCCTGCCACGATATAAACCATTTGAACCTTTTTCAATGCCTGATTCTTTTTCTGCAGCTTTCGGTTTTCTTCTATCTTCCTTTTGACCTCTTCTATGAATTCGCTTGAACCCAAGATCCTATTCCTGCGTAAAACCCTTTTAAGTTCTTCTGTCTCTTTTGGGTCAGGCCTGGAAACAAATTCATCAAATGCCTTTTCCCTGCCTTTAAATCTTCCAAGCACTTCCTCGATCTCTGACTTCATATCCGGAAAAGCCCTTTTTGAAGGGTCGAGAAACATATTGTGGCTGGAATACTGATATGATGCCGGGTCGCCGGCTAGTTTTTCTACCACAGGGCTCAGATGGATCTGTCTTGTTAACTGCAAGAGATATGTGTCTTTTTCAGCGATTTGTGACTTAAAACGCTGCTGGAAAAGATGGCCTTTTTTGCCATGCTTGCCGTTATATATCTTAGTATAAAGCGAGGTTATGTCATGCATGATATTGGAAATCGTGATGTTATTTCTCAATTCAATGAGCATTTCAAGCCTGGAAGGTAGAAAGGAATAGGAAAACAATTTGAACCCGTATTGGTCTTTATATTTAGCTACCAGGGAGATATATTCTTTATAATCCATGTCATCTATAAATATATTATAAGCGTGGCCTGACTTCGTAGTTACGTAATAGAGCGCGCTTTCAATGTTAATCCTTGGCAATCTGCTCATTTTTTACCTCTTTTTACCTCAAAGTGCCTGGCACTTTTGAGTATTTACAAAAAAATCCAGGCAAATCGCCTGGATTCATTTCATCCTTTCATAAACTCGGCAATCTGCCTGCCCTCTTAAAATTATTTATCAAAGGGTGCACGATTTTGCGTCCCCACATTACTGTAGGTTTACCTTTTTCGGTTTTACACAAAGCCTTATTCAATTTTATACTGCTTTTTCCCCTACTCTAAGTATACACTACTTTGTATAAAAAACAAGCTTTCGAAGACTACTATGGAAGCCCGACTCCCTATGGAAGTATGATGGGAGCCCGACTCCCGTAGGGAGTCGGGCTCCCATCATATT
>JAHJGB010000157.1 GCA_018824725.1 Candidatus Omnitrophota bacterium | reverse complement strand
GAAAACAGGCAGAAGAGCGCAAGAGATTAGAGGCAGAGGAGCAAAGAAGGCAGGTAGAAGAAAACAAGCGGCTGGAACAAGAGCGCAAGGCTCAAGCAGAAGAAAAGAAAAAACAAGCAGAAGAGCGCAAGAGATTAAAAGAAGAGGAGCGCAAGAGACAAGAAGAGGAGCAAAGAAAACAGGCAGAAGAACGCAAAAGGCAGGAAGAAGAGCAGGAAAGACAGAACGAAGAAAGAAAAAAACAGGAAGAGGATTGGAAAAAGCACGAAGAAAAACTAAGGAGGCTGCAGGAAAAGATCAAAAAAGTCTACGTGGAGCCGGGCGAAACCACAGAGCTGGTAGTTTTAAAAGAAGAGTATATTAAAAAGGACGATAGTATATACATATATGGAGACACCGAAGATCTGAACGATAAAATCAGTTTGAGCCAGGGGAATTTTAAAAAAAGCATCTCAAAAATAAAGCTAACTGTAAATAAAAATAAAAAAATAAAAATCGGCATATCCAGATTTAACTTTTTCAAACTTAACGAGATTGTCCAGTTTTGTTCTTCTTTGATGAACCAACGCCTGGACCTCCGTTCAGTTATCCTGAATCCGCTACCTTTAAAGAGGCTTTATTTAAACTTTTTTGACTATATCAGAGAACTGAATACGCGCGTAGGATCTGACCGGATAGAATTTTTCTTAAAGGATGAGAAACTGCTTAATCTTCTTTATTCGGTATCCAGCCAGGCCAATCAATATAACGAAAGAGAGCTTCTTCGGCTTCTTGGAGTAATATCAGAACACGCTTTTATAGGGCCTCAAACAATAGTCCTGGATACATACCACCGCTGTAATACTAACTGCATCCATTGCTGGATTCATACGCCCAAGCGCAATTTACCTAGCGAACTTGCCAATCTGAAAATGGGCCTCTCTTTATATAAAAGTATAGTTGATGATGCGGTAAGCCTTTTAAGTGACGAGATAATAATTCAGGGCGATGGGGAGCCGCTACTGGACGATAGATTTATGAAGATGGTTCGATATGCCCGGAATAAGGGCTTGAAGGTCATATTTTTTACCAATGCGATTCTATTGGATGAGAAAAAGGCTGAGAGAATAATAGAGCTGGAAATAGACGAAATATACTGCAGCCTGCCTGCCGGCACAGATAAAACTTATGCTGCAATAAATTCCCGGCAATCAAAAGAAACATTTCATAAAATCACCGGTAATTTGAAAAAGTTTATCTCGCTTAGAAATAAATTAAAGAGAAATAAACCCAGGTTGCAAATGACGCACGTAATCCATGATCTGAATCATCATGAATTGGAAGAAATGGCAAAATTAGATGTTAATATAGGGGCAGACAGGGTGAGGTTTTATCTGGCGCGATTGGACGAAAATATTAAATTTTTAAAGATAAAACCGGATCATGTAAAAGTAATGAAAAATTCATTAAGAAAGGTTGTGCCTTACCTGAACGAGCATAATATAGAACTCCGGGATAATATATGGTTTCAGCTGAAAAATTATAACTCCAAGACAGGCCGTTGGTCCGGAGATAAGTTTTTAAAATCAGGCTGCCCTGTCGGATGGTTTTTTTGCCTGATACTTGCCAAGGGCGAATTGAGCATGTGCTGTCATTTGCGCGTCGTAGACTATCTGGGCGGGAAATCTTTCAAAGAGGCGTGGAATTCAGGATCTTATGATAGATTCAGAGCCCAGGCCAAAAATATTATGAAAAATAAAGATATTACTTTTCGTAACGGCGTAAAACTATATGACGAATACTGCAATAATTGCGATACTCATCAGGTTATCTTGAAAATAAATGAATTGCTTAAGAAATATAATCTTGCGCAATTTTATAAAGGCAGCGTGATATGAAAATAGTGCTGGCAAACTTGCCATGGAATGTTTTTTTAAGGACCGGCGTGAGGGCTGGTTCCAGATGGCCGCATTTAAAAGGGCCTACAGAGAGAGATTATCTGCCTTTTCCTTTTTTTCTGGCGTACGCAGCATCATTGCTTAAAAAACATAGTTTTGATGTTGCTTTGATAGACGCCATAGCCGAAGAAATGTCTTATGGATATTTCCTTAAGCTGATACATAAACTAAAGCCGGACATTCTTGTCTGCGAGACATCTACGGTAACGCTTAATCATGACCTTAAGTTATTGTCAAAGATTGACAATGGTGTTGATATTGCCCTTTGCGGCCCTGACGTTAACATAAGGCAGCCTTTGTTTCTTGAAAAGCATGGGTTTATAAAATATGTGTTTGCCGGAGAATATGAGTTTACATTGCTAGATTTGGTTACGCGCCTGAAAGATGGCAAGGATATAAAAGGGGTGCAGGGCCTCATATACCGCGATTCCAAAGATATTAAAGTGAATCCTATGCGGCCTTTGGCTGATTTGGATAAATTGCCGTGGCCGCTGCGTGAAGGGCTGCCTATGGATAGGTACAATGATACGCCCGGAGACATGCCTATACCTTCAGTCCAGATATATGCCAGCAGGGGATGCCCGTACAGATGTAAATTTTGCCTCTGGCCCCAGGTGATGTATCACGGTAATCGCTACAGAACGAGAGACATAGTTGATGTGGTTAATGAGATGGAATACCTGGTAAAAGAGATGCATTTTAAATCTATTTATTTTGATGACGATACGTTCAATGTAGGAAAAGAAAGAATGCTGAGATTGAGTGATGAGATAAAAGCTCGGGGATTAAATATTCCATGGGCAATAATGGCAAGGGCAGAT
>JAHJGB010000156.1 GCA_018824725.1 Candidatus Omnitrophota bacterium | reverse complement strand
TTATAAAAGTGAAACAGATGGGCGATTGTGTCGCATGCCACACAGGAAATAGGAGCTGTTTCTATGGGAAAATACGGTAATTAACACACTATGAGAGTCAGGCTCCCATAGCGTGCAAACTATAGACGAAATGTACTATCCATCTAAACCAGAATTTATTAAATTAACTAAAAAGACAAATGTAGTGCCAGTCTATAAAGAAGTCCTGGCGGATACATTGACTCCTGTCTCTGCTTTTCAAAAAATAGGCAAAGGGTATTCTTACTTGCTGGAGTCTGTCGAGGGCCAGGAAAAGATAGCCAGGTTCTCGTTTATAGGCATAGAGCCTTCTGTGATATTGAAGAGCAAAGGAAATTCTATTGAGGTAAACAAAAAAGGCAGTGTTGAAAAATATTACGCAGATGAGCCTTTAAAAGAAATAGAAAAGATATTAAATAATTTCAAGGCAGCTGAAATAAAAGGCCTTCCCAGGTTTTCCGGAGGCCTGGTAGGTTATATGGGATACGATATGGTAAGATTTTTTGAGGACCTTCCTGATAAAAACCCGGATGATTTACAGATTCCGGATTCTATATTCATGATGGCGGATAGCCTTGTGATATTTGATCATTCGACGCATAAGGTTAAAATAGTGGTGAACGCATATTTGGCGAAGGGTGAAGGGCGGAGGGCGGAAAAAACATACGATAAAGTCATAAAAAGAATAGAAGAAATTATGAAGAAGTTGAATGCGCCTGAGAAAAAGAAAAAATTAAAAACAAAAACAAAAAAGCATAAGATTGAGTCAAATTTCACTAAAAAAGAATTTGAGACCATAGTTAAAAAGGCAAAAGAGCATATAAAAGCAGGGGATATCATACAGGTTGTGCCGTCGCAAAGATTTCATACAAAACTTAACTGCGAGCCGTTTGATGTTTACCGCGCTCTCAGATCTTTGAATCCTTCGCCTTACATGTATTATCTGAATTTTAATGAGCTGCAAATAGTAGGGTCGTCTCCGGAACTTCTGGTACGGTGCGAGAACGGGATAGTTGAGACCAGGCCCATAGCTGGCACAAGACCGAGAGGCAGAAGCGAATCTGAGGATAAAAAATTAGAGAAAGAACTTTTAGCTGATGCAAAAGAAAGAGCAGAACATGTGATGTTAGTGGATCTGGGCAGAAACGATATAGGAAGGGTATGCAGGCCTGGAAGCGTCAAGGTGACGGATTTCATGTTTATAGAAAGATATTCTCATGTTATGCATATTGTAAGCAACTGCAGAGGGATTCTTAGCGAGGACAAGAATGCGTTTGATGTTTTGCGCGCGTGTTTTCCTGCAGGCACTGTATCAGGCGCGCCTAAAGTAAGGGCAATGGAGATAATAGATGAGCTTGAAAATACAAAAAGAAGTTATTATGCCGGGGCAGTGGGTTATTTTAGTTTCTCAGGCAATATGGATACCTGCATAACCATAAGGACAATGCTGGTTAAAGGTAAAGACGCTTTTATACAATCAGGCGGAGGGATCGTAGCTGACTCTATCCCGTCCAAAGAATACCAGGAAACAGTAAATAAAGCAAAGGCAATGATTAAGGCAATAGAAATCGCAGAACAGGGGTTGTTATGATTCTTATGATAGATAACTACGATTCGTTTACTTATAACCTGGTTCAGTATTTGTCTGAGCTGGGGGAAAAACTGGTTGTGTACAGAAACGACAAGATAAGCATTGAAGAGATAAAAAAAATGAAGCCAGAACATATTGTGATCTCTCCGGGGCCCGGAAGGCCAAGCGAGGCAGGCATTTCAGAAGAGGTCATAAAAGAATTCGGCCAGAATATTCCGCTATTGGGAGTTTGTCTGGGCCATCAGGCAATAGGAGAGGTTTTTGGCGGCAAGGTTATTCGCGCGGATAAACTCATGCACGGCAAAACTTCCCAAATATATCACAATAATAGCCCTATTTTTAAAGGATTATCTAATCCGTTTGAAGCTACAAGGTATCACTCTTTGATAGTTGAGAAAAAATCATTGCCTAGTGTATTTCAAATTACAGCCTGGACAAAGGATAATGAGATAATGGGCATTGCCCATAAAAACTTTCCGATATGGGGGGTGCAGTTTCATCCGGAATCAATATTGAC
>JAHJGB010000155.1 GCA_018824725.1 Candidatus Omnitrophota bacterium | reverse complement strand
GAAGGCTTTTTGAAACTCCCAGGATCTCGGACAGCTTTTCCATTTCAGAGTCAATATCGTCCGTCTCCTGCGGAACAATGAACACCCCGAATGAAAGCGTATTGCCTGCTATGAGTTTTCCGGATCTGTCGTATATATTTCCGCGCGGGGCGCTGATATTTAAAAGCCTGATGCTGTTTCTGAAGCTGAGGTCGCTATAGAAAGGGCCTTTTATGATCTGAAGATAGTAAAGCCATGCGCCCGTCAGAAAAAAAAGGATAGTAAAAAAAATCTGAAGTATCTTTGTTCTCATGAAATCATTTACCACTATCGAAGCCCGGCTCCCATAGTCCCCATAGGGACTATGGGAGCCGAGTTTCGAACACACTAAATAACAACGGAGAAACTACGGCTGAAAATATTATCGTGAATAGCACATCTGTTTGAATTTTCCTTGTGAATGCAAAATATGCTATGTAAAAACAAAGCATTCCGAAAAATGAAAAAATAATCTCCTGCCTGGCTCCTTCTTTGTAATATATCTTCTGCTTGATTATTCCGGCTGCCAGGCCAATCCCGCTATAAAGCATCAGATTCAAGCCCTGGACAGAAGAAGACAATACCTCAGCAAGCGAGCCTATAAATATTCCTACGCATAATCCCCAAATAGGCCCTTTTTTAAGGCCTGCGAAAATAGCAAAAAGCCCGAGAAAGTTTATATTAAGCTGCGCCACGCTCTGTAAAAGCCCTAAAATTATTATCCAGGCAAATAGCATATTATCTCCAAAGATTGCTTCGGGCTCTGTAACTGATGGGAGCCCGACTCCCATCAATACTGATGGGAGTCGGGCTCCCATCAGTTAAAACTCCACAACGAAGCAATCTCTGTTATCTGACCACCAGCACTTCTTCCAGTTTCCTGACATCAACCTCCGGTTTTACAATCGCATTCATATAAAGCCCGCTGGAATCCTGCTCCAAAGAAACCACTTCGCCTATCAATAAGCCTTTTTCAAAAACCCCGTAAAGTCCGGACGTAATAACCTTGTCGCCTTTCTTTGCATTGCACCCGATGTCCAGGTATTTCATGACAAGGCCTGCCCTCATGCTGCCGGAAACAGCGCCTTCATCCCTTGTGGTTTCAATAACCCCGCTGAAAGTGGAATCGTAATCCGTAACAAGAAGCACCCTGGATATCCTCCACCCTGTTTCCATGACCCTTCCTGCCAGGCCGCTTCCGCTTATCACAACCATGCCCTTTTCAATCTTGTCTTTCCTGCCCCTGTCAATTACAACAGTATCGTTCAGGCCGGAAGGGTTCCTCGCTATAACAAGCGCGGGCAAAAATTTACGCCTGTCTGATTCTTTGAAATCAAGAAGCTTTTTAAGCCTTTCGTTTTCCAGCTTCGCTTCTCTTAAATTCAAGACTTCCATCTCAAGATTAGCTGTATTTTCCCTGAGTATTTTATTTTCCGCGCGGATTTCCATGAAATCAGAAACATCCCTCAGGGCATAGACAGAGCCTGAAATCAGCTTTAAAGGAATCCGCAACGCGTCAAGGGTTTTGACTCGAAAATCAGAAGAGAAAATCTGGGAGAGCAGCGTTATAGCAGCTATAAAAACAAGAACTGCTATTATAGGAAGGTTTTTCTCTGGTTTTATCACGCAATGTTAAAATTCCATCCTGGAGCGTACTGTGACTTTTCTGAGATATTTTATTTCGCTGAGGACTTTGCCTGTGCCGAGCGCGACTGCTGTAGTGGGATCCTCTGCGACGTGGACAGGAAGCCCTGTTTCTTCGCTTATAAGTTTGTCAATGCCTCTCAGCTGGGATCCTCCGCCTGCCAGCACTATTCCTCTTTCTATCAAATCCGCGGAAAGTTCCGGCGGGGTCCTCTCAAGCGTCATCCTGGTCGCCTCTAGTATTGCTGAAACAGGCCCGGCAATAGCTTCTCTGATTTCCTCTGAAGATATGGTGATTGTCTTTGGAAGGCCTGCCACCAGGTCCCTGCCGCGGACCTCCATTGTCAATTCCTGCTCCAGCGGATACGCCGAACCTATTTTTATTTTAATATCTTCCGCGGTGCGCTCTCCAACCATTAAATTGTATGTCTTTTTAAGATGCTCTATGATCGCTTCGTCCAGTTCGTCTCCACCTATTCTTATTGAGCGGGAAAATACAATGCCTGCGAGCGATATGACGGCTATCTCTGTTGTGCCGCCGCCTATATCGATAATCATATTGCCTGCAGGTTCCTCTATTGGAAGCCCTACGCCTATCGCAGCTGCTATAGGTTCTTCTATCAGATAGACTTCGCGGGCGCCTGCGTGTTCCGCCGAATCCTTCACAGCGCGCTTTTCAACCTCTGTTATCCCCGAAGGTATGGCAATGACCATCCTGGGCCTTACAAAAACTTTTCTATTGTGGATCTTTTTTATAAAATACCTGAGCATATCTTCTGTTATTTCAAAATCCGCAATGACCCCGTCCTTCATCGGCCTTATCGCTACTATGCTGCCCGGTGTGCGGCCAAGCATTCTTTTGGCTTCTTCCCCGACCGCAAGGACGCTATGAGTGCTCTTTTGAATAGCCACGACAGATGGTTCGCAAAGCACAATGCCCTGGCCTTTTACATAAACAAGAGTAGTTGCCGTGCCAAGGTCAATGCCCATATCATTTGAAAACAGGCCTAAAAAATTATCAAAATACTTCTTCAGTAATTTAAATACTTTGATCATTCGCCACCTCAGGTTTTAAGTTAATTTACTTAATTCTAACAAAGCCTGATTTCTTTGTCAATCCAATTTCTCAAACAATCTTATGAATGACGGGAAGGATTTATTTATACAACCAAGGCCTGTTACTATAACCTTGCCTTTTGTGCCCAGGCCTGCCACCAGCATGCTCATTGCAGTCCTGTGATCTCCAAAGCTGGACACCTTTGCGCCATGTAAAAGCCTGGCGCCGTTTATAATAATGGTTTCGCCCTTTACTCTAATATCTGAACCTAGTTTCCCTAAATTTATAACCATTGAATTAACGCGGTCTGTCTCTTTAACCCTTAGTTCTTTTACGCCTTTTATAATAGTCTTTCCTTTTGCAAAACATGCAGCCACCATTATCACAGGTATCTCATCTATGGCCCGGATAACTTCTTTGGACGAAATCGTAACGCCTTTTAATTTGCTTGATTTAACAATAATATCACCAGCGGGCTCTTCACTTTTCACCCTTAACCCTACGCCCTTCACCTCTATGTCTGCGCCCATTTTCTTTAATATATCCAGAATCCCTGTTCTTGTAGGATTAAACCCTGCATTTTTTATTATTATTTTTATATCTGGTAAAATACACCCTGCTACAATAAAAAATGCCGCGCTTGAAATATCTCCTGGGATTTCAACTACTCCAGGTGACTTCAATTCCACCGGCCCATCTACGCTCACTCTACGCCCTGCACCCTTCACCCTGCACCCAAACATCGCAAGCATTCTCTCTGTATGATCTCTTGATTTCTCAGGCTCGCTTACGATAGTAATGCCATCTGCGTAAAGCCCTGCCAATAAAATACACGACTTCACCTGAGCGCTTGCAATCTTTGATTTATATTTAATCGCCTTTAATTTCCCGCCACGGATTTTTAACGGCGGATATACTTCACCCTTTACCTTTCGCCCTTCACCCTTTACTGTCGCTCCCATTTTAATGAGCGGCCCTGCAATACGCTTCATCGGCCTCGCGGACAAAGATTTGTCCCCTGTCAAAATAACTTCAAAATCCTGGCCTGCTAAAATGCCGGGCAGTAATCTCATAGTTGTCCCGGAATTGCCTAAATATAACTGCCCGGAGGGCTTCTTTAATCCGGCCATCCCAACACCATTCACCCTCCACCCTTTACCCTTCACCTTCTTTATAGACACACCCATAGCCTGAAACGCCTCTATGGTGCGTTTAATATCCTCTGATATTAATAGATTTTTTATACGGGTGGTGCCTTTTGATACAGATGCGAGCATTACAGCGCGGTGAGATATTGATTTATCGGAAGGAACTGTTATACTAACGGCTTTCAACAATCACATTACCTTTCTTCATGTCCTTTATCTTAGCGCCTGGAAGTATTGCGGCTGAAGACATCGTATCGTAAACCTTATCTATCTCTGCCTGGCCAAGAAATCTAGCCCCGTCCATCACGTCAAACTTCATGCCTTTTTGAATATTTTTATCCTGGCCCATGTCAGTAACAATAAAGCTGTATTCCTTATTGACCACCAGGACCTTCCCCTCCATAACAGGCTTCTGGTCCTGGCTTTCTTCGTTTGTATTAATGACTATTTTATCCAGGTTTACAGATTGCTTTTCCTGCAATTCCCGTATCTTTTTCTCAAGGTCTATTTTTTCATTCGTAAGCCTTACCGCCTCTTTTTTTGTTTTGTCGTAATCAGACTGAAGCGTGTCCAGTTTCTTTGATATAACCAATTTCTCCTTCTTCTCGCTATCCAGGTCTATTTTAATTTTAGCCAGCTCTGTCTTTTTTGTTTCAAGCTCAGCGATAGCTGCCTCGCCTTTTTGTTTGATGCCATCCAGATCCGCCGTGGCACTTTCAAGTTTTTGTTCCAGTTTTGTAATTTTTGCCTCGCTCTGGTCCTTGGCAGACTTTGCTGTTTCCAGTTCCTTTTCAATCGCTCTTTTTTCTTTCAAGGTCATGGCAAGCTTGTCTTCCACAACAAGCCTTTTCATGTATTCCCTCTCCTTAGCCATAAATCCTATTACAGCTATGGCTGCGGAAACAATACTTACAACTATTAATAATATAAGGACTATCTTAAAAGTCGTAGACATAAGCCTTGCTCCTTTTTCACAAAGTATATCCTTAAAAAAGCGCATTGTCAAGACAAACCCGCATTGTGGCTATGGTAGTCCGACTCCCATCATGTGTGGCTATAGGTGATGATGGGAGAGTGATGATGGGAGTCGGACTCCCATCATCACTCCCATAGTCAGCTTCGCTATTTCTCTTCTTCGTACGCCCCTAACACAACCTCATTCAGAACTTCCCTGAATTCTTTGGTCAAAGGATACGCTGTATCATGCCATTTATCATCCTTGCCTTTTCTGGCAGGCATGCCTACAAATAACCCGTTCTTGCCTTCCACCACCCTGATACCTTTTACTATAAAAACTCCTGCGAACGATACGTCCGCAAAGGCCTTCAGGCTTGATTCCCCGCTGAGTCTATGCAACCTCAGCACCTCCACTCCGTTATTCTGGTTCACCATATCTATCACCTCCTGTCACATTAGACACATCCGGAGGCAACTTTCTTTCAAATTTTTTTTCTTTTTCAGAAATTCCTTTAAAAATCATTATAACCCTTTTGGCGCCTTCGCCTTCCATTGCCCACTTAAATCCTAAAATCACAGCTATTGCGAGAAATTGCAGAAAATAATGCCTGAACATAAAAGAAAGCGCCAAGAAGACCAGCCCTGCAAAAAGCCATTTGAGCTCAGGTCTTTTCTTCCGCTCCTTTAGGCCTAGACTCGTTTTTATCCTGTGCTTTAATGCAGGCGGACAAATCCTCTTTTTAGCCTGACTTTCGTATGCCACCAGAAGCATGTCCAGGCAGATATTACAATCCGCAATATGCCTCTCTATCTCTTTTCGCTCAATATCAGAAAGCTTCTCATCCAGATACGAAGAAAGTGTTTTTTCATTTAAACATCCCATACCCCCTCCTTTCTCAAGAGTTTTCTTAGATGCTCTTTTTTACGGCTGATGATTGTAGAGACTGTATTTATAGGTATCTTCATAAACTCCGCTATCTCTTTATGTGTCTTGCCGTGTATTATATTTAATTTCAATATAATTTTCTCCCTAGGCTCAAACGGCTCAATCGCTATTTCCAGCTCTTCCGCCAATTCCAGCCTGTTTGCTTCGCCGTTATCCGAAACTATGTTTTCAACTTTAAACAATTCATCCTCAGTCAAAAGCCTTTCTTTTTTCTTCCGCATATAATTCAATGCCCTTGTCTGGCTCACTATGCTAAGCCACGCTTTTATCTTATGCCTTTCTCTGACTTCGCTTAATCTCGACTTCTCCCACATCTCCACAAATACATTCTGAGCAATATCCTGAATATCCTGCTCGCTGAACCTGAAACCATTCCTCGCTAACCTTTCCCTGGCAGAATAATACACAAGCCCTGAAAACCTGTGGATAAACTCTGCCCAGGCCTTTTCTTCGCGTTTTATGCAGAGTTCTATCAGTTTGTGCGTATCATCAAACATATTTTTTGATGATAACACATCAATAATATACAGGCTACTCTGTTTCAGACACAATATAATGACCAATAATAAGACACATTAAAACGCGGTTTTCTTTCAAGAAAATGAAGCCCACCCGGGCTAAAGCCCGGGGTTCCTTGGGCGGAATACTGAGCCCCGATTTATCGGGGCGAATGTATAAATAAAAAAAAGGGGCGGCATAAAAATGCCGCCCCTTACATCTGTATTAGATTGATGGAAGCCCGACTCCCTATGGGAGTCGGGCCTTATATGGTTATTGCTGCGTTGTTGGCTGTACCGGCTGATTCGGAATATCTCCCACTTCTCTTATTTCCATGCCATCTCTATTTAAATCATACATTTTGCTGGGATCCATCTTAAGCTTAAACTTTGATTCCATCTGCTTGTCTATTTCCTGAAGATTGCTCTGCTCAAGCGAGAAATATGCCTGCAATACGCTCATCCTGCCGAATGTCGCCTGTTTTGCCACATAAAGCTGTTCGAATTCTGTCATCTGGTCTTTGTCCTTAAACTTGCACACCATTTTCCCTTCAGGAGCCACTGGTGCCGGTGTTGATGTCGGCGCCGCTACTTTTGGTTTG
>JAHJGB010000154.1 GCA_018824725.1 Candidatus Omnitrophota bacterium | reverse complement strand
GATTGTTTTAAATTAATAGCTGATAGCTATAAAATTGCTATAAATTAATCTTATGAATCAAAGCAGAGAGGGACGTTAATATGAAAAAAATACAAAAGGCAAGGGAATGTCAATACGATGTTCAATTCGAAACAATAAAAAAGAAAGGTGCTATAAAACTTGGCCCAACAGCCAGCCATCTTTGGAGGAATGACCCGCGCCACGTATCCTTTTTATTGGCAAGGTATAAATTCTGCGCGAAAATGCTGGCAGGAAAAAAGAATGTCTTGGAGATCGGCTGCGGAGATGCATTTGGAACGAGGTTAGTTTTACAGACAGCGCCTAAGGTTCATGCCGTAGATTTTGACCCGCTATTCATAAATTGGGCCAAGAAACAATATAAAAAAGAGAACCTCGCTGTTACTTTCCAAGTTGCGGATATAACAAAAAGATCTCCTGCTAACGGTCTTTTCGATGGGGCGTATGCCTTGGATTTCATAGAGCATATTAAAACAAATGTTGAAAAAATAGCGATGAATAATATTTGCAAAGTTCTTGCTGAAGATGCCGTGTTTATTCTAGGGACCCCTAACATTACAGCAAAAAAATATGCCGGGATTGACAGCAGGGCAGGGCATGTTAATCTGAAAACCGCGGATGACTTAAGAAGTTTGTTGGGGCATTATTTCAAGAATGTGTTTATATTTTCCATGAATGACGAGGTTGTGCATACCGGTTTTTATCCGATGGCTAATTATTTATTGGCGGTCACTTCCGTATTAAAGAAAAAGCAGGATAATCATGGCTGAAATTAATTTACTAGGCACTCATCCCAGAATTATCAGGGACTACGATCAGCGGTTTAAAGAGAAAACCCCGGAAATTATCCGCATAGCGAAACGATTTGATAAAGATTTTTTTGACGGAGACAGAAAATGTGGCTACGGAGGTTATAAATATGACGGCAGATGGAAGCCTGTAGTTAAGCGCATGAAAGATTATTATAAGTTACCTGACAATGCTTCTATTTTGGATATTGGCTGCGCTAAGGGGTTTATGCTGCATGATTTTAAAGAATTTATGCCTGATAGCACAGTTGCCGGCATAGATGTTAGTAGTTATGCCATAGAGAATGCCATGTCGGGAGTAAAGCCCTTTCTTAAGGTCGCTAGCGCAGAAAAATTGCCATATGCTGATAAGAGTTTCGATCTGGTCATTTCCATTAATTCTATCCATAATCTTTCTTTAGAGCGCTTAAAGACAGCCCTTAAGGAAATACAGCGTGTTTGCAGGGGAAACAGCTATATTACCGTTGATGCCTGGCGCGACGAACTTGAAAAGGAAAATCTTTTTAAATGGGTCCTTACCGCTGAGACCATGATGCACGCGGATGATTGGAAGAAACTATTCAAAGAGGTTGGCTATACCGGAGATTACTGGTGGTTTATTGCTGATTAAAATAACCAATAGGGGTCAGTTTTGAAAACTATAGCAGCAGTTTTATGCGAGACTAGTAAAGAATTGCAAATAGAAGAACTTGAAATCCCGGAACTTAAACCTGGGCAGGTTTTAGTAAATGTCATTTATAGCGGGGCGTGTCATTCTCAATTAAATGAAATAAAAGGCCTGAAGGGCGAGGATAAGTTTCTTCCTCATGTCCTTGGACATGAAGGCTCCGGCATAGTCGAGGCAATTGGCCGCGGTGTTCAAAAAGTCAAACCCGGGGATAGGGTTGTATTAACATGGATCAAAGGCGTTGGCGCTGATACCGGATCTGCTGTATACAAAAGAAAAAACGGTTCAATAGTTAATTCCGGGGCAATTTCTACTTTTATGACCAAGGCTGTTATTTCAGAAAACCGTCTCGTTAAAATTCCTGATGAGATGCCTTTACGCGAAGCCGCGCTTCTCGGCTGCGCTGTTCCTACAGGCGCGGGTGTTATTATAAATACGGCAAGGCTTTCAAAAGGGGATACGGTCGCTATTTTTGGCATAGGCGGCATAGGTTCAAGCGCCTTATTGGCGGCTAAATTAAAACAGGCATCTCTTATTATAGCGGTGGATATTTTTGATAATAAGCTTGATGAAGCGTTGCGGTTGGGCGCCACGCACGCGATAAACGCAGAAAAAGAAGATGTATTATCGAAGATATTAAAAATTACCGATAAACGAGGCGTTGATTACGCGATTGAATGCGCGGGAAAAAGAGAATCGATGGAATCTGCTTTTAAGTCGGTCAGGTATCAGGGGGGTTTATGCGTAATAGCAGGCAACTTGCCCCAGGGAGAGCGTATATCAATAGACCCTTTTGATCTGATTAAAGGCAGGCGCATTATCGGCACGTGGGGCGGGGAAAGTTCTATCGATAAAGATATTTTGTTTTACGCCGCGGAATATCTGTCCGGAAGGTTTGAATTTGATTTATTAATCAGCGATGAATGCGGGTTGAAGGATATTAATAAGATATTTAAAGAGATGGAGCAGGGAAAAACCAACCGTGTTTTAATTAACATGGAGAGAGGATATTAGAAGAATTTTAGGAGGTCAAAGATGGATGTTAAAATATTCATATCTGTGATCATGCCTGCCCTCAATGAGGAAGGGAATGTTGAGGCAGCTGTCGCCAATACGTTAAAAGCCCTTGATAATTTTGGAATTAAAGGTGAAGTTGTAGTGGTTAACGATGGCAGCGTTGATAATACCGGAAAGCTTGTAAATGGTCTTATGGAAAAGGATAAAAGAGTCAGGATGTTTGTTCACGACACTCCTAAAGGTATAGGCGCTTCGTTCTGGGACGGTGTTGACATAGCGGAAGGCAATATAGTCGTATTTTTCCCGGCGGATAACAAGGACGACTCGTGTGATATTTTTCGATACCATAAATTGCTGGAAAACGTAGACATCGTCATTTCTTTTATAGCTAATAAAGAGATGAGACTGCCTTTCAGAAATGCGCTTTCGTACCTTTATTGCTTTATTATCAATGCGACTTTTCTGGTAAGGTTTAATTATACTAACGGCACCAACCTCTATAGGAAATCTATTTTAAAGGAAATGCGTTATCGCAACAATAGCTTTTTTTTCCAGACAGACATACTTGTCAGGGCGGTAAAAAAAGGGTATCTTTTTGCTGAGGTGCCTTGCGAGTTTGGAGTAAGAAACAAGGGTAAATCAACAGCGCTTTCTTTAAAGTCATTGTGGAAGATCATCAATGGTTATCTTCGCCTTGTGGCGCATTATTATCTCAAACCGCATAAGAAAATGGATTCGCATTTTGCAGAGGATTCCGTGACTGCTTTGAGACATAAAACATCGATGGATAAAAATTATTGAGCCTTATGCCTGATATAAAATGCGATATTATTATACCTGTCTGGAATGAGCGCGAGTTTACCGAAAGGTGTATAGAAAGCATAGCGAACAATACAGATGTTTCCCATAGGGTCATTTTAGTAGATAATGCCAGCGATGCAGAAACCGCAGTTTATTTAAAAGAATTATCAGAAAAAAATAAAGGCGCTGTAATTCTTATAAGAAATGAAGAGAATATAGGCTTCCCAAAAGCAGTAAATCAGGGGATAGCCATATCAAATGCGCCATACCGGTGTATTTTAAATAACGATACAGAGGTCTATAAAGGATGGCTTGAAGAAATGATTAAAATAGCAGAAAGCAATTCCCTCATTGGCATAGTGAATCCCTCTAGTAATAATCTTGGCCAGCCGCAGCCCATGGAAGGTTTTTCCGGTAAATGGATTGAAATGTCATCCTGTATTGGTTTTTGCATGTTGATAAAAAAAGAGGTGATTGGAAAGATTGGCAAGCTTGACGAGATATATAGCCCTGGAAATTTTGAAGATACAGATTTTTCAAGGCGCGCTGCGAAAGCAGGCTACAAATGCGTAATGGCAAAAGGCGCTTATGTATACCACGGCCAGAACACAGGGTTTAAAAAAAGAAAAGACTGGGATGAGGGATTCAAAAGAAATCTGGATATATTCAACAAAAGATGGGGTAAGATAGAAAGGATAGTTTATATTATAGGAAAAGAAGATAGGTATGGTGCAATAAAAGAAAGTGTAGACAGTTTTTTAAAAGCAGGCCATTTTGTGCAGATTATTTTTAAATGCGATATCCCATCGGGAATTAAAGAACACGCGTCTTTGCGCATTTTTAAAGTAAAAAGCAGTATAACTATATTATGGCGCGTGTTAATGCGCAAAAAAAGATTTAATAAAATCTTTACAGATTCAAAATTTTTAACGAATATTTTTCATATGTTCAGATATAAAACAATTAGCCCATTAAAGAGGGAAGGGTCAGCATGAATAAACTGGATAAATTCTTTAAACAGACTTTCAGGAGGATGACATGGCTTTTCTATAGAAAAGAAAGACTTTTTCGAAATACGATAAAAGAATTAGTCACTGATAACTGCAAGCTTCATATAGGATGCGGACTGAAAAAACTTCAGGGTTATATCAATATAGATATTGTCCCCTTAGAAGGGTGCGATGTGGTTATGGATGCTACGAACGAAATGCCCGCCATCCCCTCTAATGTCGCAGTTGAAATCAGGATGGAAAATGTTTTCGAGCATTTTTATAGACACCAACAGGACAAAGCCTTAAAAGAATACTATAGAATACTTAAGACAGGTGGAAAACTTGTAATTAAGGGCCTTCCCAATCTCGATGCTATAATACAAGCGTATCTTAATAAAGAAAAAGGCCTTGTTGGCCCGGAATTTGATTTATTTAATGTCTACAGATTTACACACGGAGAACCAGAGCAAGGGAATAATCCGGTTCATCAGTTGCACAAGGATATCTTTACTAAAACAAGTGTCCAAGAGCTCTTGAAAAATACAGGTTTTCGGATAGAGAGTATTGAAAATGAGCAGTATTCCCATGAGGAAAACCCGTTATGTCTTACTGTCATCGCAGTAAAATAGTTGCGATAGTTTTATTTTATAATTGGAAAATAATATGAGAGATGAATAAGATGAAGATACTGGATTTGGGCTGTGGAAATAATAAATCTCCTGGTAGCATAGGGGCGGATATCAGCGTAGATTCCAAGGCTGATGTAGTATGCGATTTGAACTATTATCCGTTTCCTTTCAAAAACGATACTTTTGATAAGGTTATATCAAAACAGGTCTTTGAGCACCTGAATGACGTTGAGAAGCTTATGAGGGAGATTCACCGTATAGCTAAAGACAGAGCCAGGGTCAGCGTATTCGTGCCTCATTTTTCCTGTTTTTACTCCTACGCGGACCCGACGCACAAAAGGACATTTTCAGTTTTTGCCTTTGATAAGATAGCGCCGCGGTGCGGTTTCAAGATCGTCTCCAGGAAAATAACTTTTCACCGGGCAATCCGGAGATATCTGATAGATTCTCTGATAAACCGGTTCCAATTATGCTATGAAAGGTTCTGGGCTTTTATTATCCCGGCAGAACACCTGTATTTCGAATTCGAGGTTATAAAAAAGCCATGAAGATGTTCAGAATTATTTTAGCGGCATGGGTATTGGCGTGGTTATTTTTTACCGTAAGAGGCCTTATAGTAGAAAAAGACAAATCTACGCTTAAAGATTATATAAGCCTTGTCTCCGCGGATTGGGAAGGGAAGAGGGCGATTGTGTTCGGTAAAGATTTGTATGAATTTATAAAGTTCTGTAAAGCTAATCTGCCTACGGGGGCTGGTTATGAAATAATAGGCATACCGGAAGATTCTATAGATTTGCCCAGGCTGGTTTACTATTTATATCCTTCTATTAAGAAGCGCGATGCTGATTTTATATTGGTTTATAAGAAGCTTGGTTTTGAAGAAAAAGAAGCTTATCTTTACGCTTCTCTAAATAAAGAAAGTTTTATACTTAAGCGTAAATAAAAGGACTGCATGATATATTTATTCGCTTTATCAGCTATATTAGTGGCCACTTTTTTTGGGTTTTTATTTCTACGGTTATTGGATAGAGAGAAAAAACTCGGAATTCTGGAAGGGCTTGGCTTGTCGTACGGGTTAGGGCTGGGCATAATCGCTATTATAATGACTTCTTTATCTTTGGCCGGGGTTAGTTTTAATATTTTTAATATTTTAATGCCTTTTATTTTAATCATAGCTTTGGGCGGTATTTTTAATAAGATTTTCCCGAAACCTGAAAAGGCATGTTTAAAGGTTAATCTTGGGCGCGAAAAAATAAACAAGCTGGAATTATTTTTTCTTTGCGCTATTCTTTTTGAGATATCTTTCGCTTTCTTTGTAAGCCTGATTAAACCCATGGAATCGTGGGATGCTGTGGCGCATTGGGGGCTAAAGGCAAAGATGCTATATTTTTTAAAGGGCCTGCCTTTAAATCTGTTCTCAATGCCCTGCATAAAAGATGTTGTATCTACAGGCGATTATCCGTGGTTGTGGCCTTTTTCGCAGAATTATATATATAATTTTATAGGTTGTTTCGATGATTTCGCGCCGAAAATAATAACGCCTTTCTTTTTCGCATCCTGCCTGGTTATTTTTTATAGTATACTAAGGAGGATAAATCTAAAAAGGCTACACGCCATTATTTTTACTTTTTTTCTGGCTAGCATTCCGCATTTTAATAAGTACGCCTCCAATGGATATGCGGATTTGATACTTGGGTTTTATTATAGCGTGGGTTTTTTATATTTATATCTTTGGTTTAACGAAAGCGATAGGATCTATCTTCTAATATCAGCTATCTTTACCGCGCTGGCTTGTTATGTAAAATGCGATGGGATTTTTTTGGCAGGCATAAGCGCGATGACTTTTTTAAGCTTTATATTATTCGGAGGCGTAAAAAACAGGGGAAAAATTTTTAAAGATTTTATCTTTTATATTAGCATACTGGCGCTTTTATCTCTCCCCATGTTTTTATTGAAACAAATCACGTTCGCCGGGCTTTCTCATCACACTGTGAATATGGAGATGTTTTCTGCTTTCAAATTGAAAAACTTTTGGAGGATATTTCCTACAATGTATGCCTATCAAGAGCAATTTTTTAATATAAAATCTTGGAATCTTACATGGGTTTTATTTATGGTTAGCGTATTTTTAGCATTCATCCGCGGAACGTTATTCAGAAAAGAGTTAAAATTTTTGACTTTTGCGATAGGGCTTATTTTTCTTGCCCATATCTCACTCAATATTATAAGCCGAGAGGAGTCCGCATGTTTAAAGGCTTTGAGCAGGATGTTTTTGCATTTTCTGCCGCTTGTCGTGTTTTTCATCGCGCGTGTCTTTACGCTAGAGGAGAGTAAAACATGATAAAGGCAGCGAATGATTCCATCTGCCCTGTATGCGTGAATAGAGAAAATGCAATCCTTTATTACAAGAATGAAAAATTGGATACAGGTGAATTCTCTTATCGTATTTTAAGATGCAATAGCTGCAGCCACCTTTTTTCTTTTCCTTTGCCTGCTTTTAAAGAGTCAGACAGTATTTATGAGGAATCAAGGGCTGTTTTTCTTAATGAT
>JAHJGB010000153.1 GCA_018824725.1 Candidatus Omnitrophota bacterium | reverse complement strand
GTAATTATCTTAACCCATAATGTGTGGGCAGCTAATTGGACAGTAATGATTACAATTATAGGTTGGGCTGGACTCATCAAAGGCATATGGATAATTGTTTTCCCAAATACGGTGTATAAGTTCATGCAAGTTTACCAGAAAAATAAAAGCTTGCAAATAATTCATCCAATTGTTGCGCTTATCCTTGGCACTATTCTGAGTTTTTTTGGATTTTTTGTAGGATAGGACACCTTACACAATAGCCAGTTCTTTGTACATTTTCTCCGCCTCCTCCGTCATACACCAGTTGCGAAATTCGTCCAATAAGGGGAGCCATAACTAACAAAGATGCGAAAGAAGAGTCTTCCTGATTACAGGCAGGCGCACTTTCGCATTTCTTGTTTTCAGGCGGGATAGGGAGGGTCATCTGAAGATGGAGCTTGTTTTTGTTGTAAACCTCAATCTGCTTTACGATTGGCTGGATAAGCAGTTTTTCCGCCAATTTCAAATTTGTCTGATCTCTCGGAAAAATTCATTGGGGAGACGAAATAGATATTGAATTAGCACAGGCTGTTTGGTAAAATATTTCCTTAACACATTACCGGTAGCGGTAAGCTGGTTACACAATATTTCCTAGTATACCAATAATGGGGGACAAGATTATGGCAAAGATGAATCTCGTTGTAGGTAATAGAAAGATTATTCAGGATATATCCTATACAGGCTTCTGTCTGTCTTTCCTTACAGAAAAGATGCTGCTAAAGTCCTTATTTTATTTCTTGAGCAGCATCGCCATCGACTGCTTTTCAAATGTCGAGCGCATCCTTAGAGAAGCAAAATTCGATAGGATAATATCGCTATGTAATAAAAAGGTTTTGCTTAAATGGTTTGCTGCCGCAAAAGAAGGGGTTATGGAGTTTGTCTCTTCGACCAAATTCCGCATGGTTTTCATCTTCGTAGCTTTTCTTGTTCTAATATATATACGACTTATGGCGCAAGCATTCGGTTTTTCTCTGGGATATCTTTACCTTACGTTAATATGCCTTTCCGGATTCTGGTTCGGCTTTAAAGGAGGCATTGTGACCGCGACAGTATCATCGCTTATATTCCTTACCGAGATATCCATATTCAGAGACTGGCCGTTAAGGGACGTTGTCACAAAGAGCTTTCTGTTAAGGATCTGTTTCTTTTATGTCGGCGGGCTTGTAATGGCGTACTTTTCAAAGATTGAAAAGTGTTTAAGAGAGGCGCAGGTGCTGGCCCATTACGACGAACTTACGGGATGCACCAATTACAGGTGGCTAATGGAAATTCTGAATGGTGAAATCAACCGCTGCAAACGTTACGGCAAGGAGATGACCGTGATAATAATAGACATAGATCATTTCAAGAATATCAACGATACCTATGGACATATGATCGGAAATCTAATTCTGAGGTCTTTTGCGGATGTGGTGAGAAAAAACGTAAGAAACGTTGATATAGTGGGAAGATATGGCGGAGAGGAATTTCTTATAATTCTACCCGAGGCAAACCATGACGACGCTAAAGCGATCCTGGAGAGGATAAAAGACAAGCTTCTTGGGATACGGCTTCCTTACTCCTCCGATAAAGAGAGGATGGAGATGTCCCTGCATTTCAGCGCGGGGATCTCTTCTTTTCCTTTAAACGGAAAGACGCTGGAAGAGCTTATTAATGCCGCTGACGGGGCGCTATATCAGGCAAAGCAGTGCGGCCGAGATACGATTATCGCAGAGAGGAGGCGTTGGATCAGGGTAAAGCCGGTTCTGGGCCTCAAGCTTGAGTTGGTCAAAGATACGAAGAAAGCAGCGGAAGTTCTTGAGATACTGAATATATCTCGGCGCGGCATGTTACTGGTGCTTTCGGAAGACGTGAAGGGTCGTGATGTTACCTGCAGAATCCATTTTTCAGAGGATGAACAGCCCTTCGATTTGAAATGCGAGATCGTGCACAAGGAGAAGGCCGACAGAGGACTTTATCTGATTGGAATATATTTTGAGGAATTGCCAAAACAGGCCGAAGAAAAGATCCTAACTTACCGCGATAAAGGAGATTATGCCTGAGAAAATTAACAGACATCCTATCTGACATGCAATGCCTACCCATTAGTCAAGGGGATTTTTAAGTTAGAATAAGTTGCTTAAAGCTTTTATCAATAAATCCTCGTACCGGGCAGTGCATTTAATTCAAAGATCCTTTTTCTTGCAACCGTGAATCATATTTGGTATAATTATGTCAATGGTTCGTTCCTCTGAAGAACAGGCGAGCCATTTTTTTGAAACAAGGAGGACAGATGATAACAATTGAATCTATTTTGAAAGAGCATTCGTTTTT
>JAHJGB010000152.1 GCA_018824725.1 Candidatus Omnitrophota bacterium | reverse complement strand
TATCAAATAAAAAGCCTGGTGGATTATGGCGAGCGGAAAACAGTCCCGAACTTAGAGCAGAATATGTAATGTTTTCTAAGAAATAGTATTCCTGGTTTTTGAGCCTGCCACCTGGTCTTAACTTATTAATTTCTTCTACAAAATTATCGTTCCTGTCAAACTGGCACCTGTGATAATGAACGCCGTATATACGCTCATACCATGGCTGATTAGGCCCTCCCATACGCGTAAAAACATGCACCTCATTGCCTTTGCGCTCAAGAGCTGATGCAAGTTCGCTGACATGCACGCCCACCCCGCCCACGCAAATAGAATGCATGGATTCCCAAGAAAATATCGCTATCCGCATATTCCCTTTTTATAATTCTATAACTGAATTTTCTGTGCCGAAAGTATTTACTGCGAAAAGATTATTCAAAGGGTCTCTCTGCCACTGGCCATCGACTAAATATTTATACTCATACCGGCCGGATTTGAGGGCTAACTCTCTTTTCCAGACTCCATCCTTGGACTTCTGAAGATTGGTGCTTGACGCGTCCCATGAATTAAAATCTCCTGCAAGGCGGACATCCTTTGCATTAGGGGCACTTATCTTAAAAGCCACCTTCTTTGTTAAACTTTTCTTTATAGCCATACTGCACCTCCCAAATTTTGCGAAGCAAAATTTGATCCTGAGCCCCGATTTATCGGGGCGAAGGACCTTTTCCATCGCAATTACATGTGAGCCCAAATGATACCAGAAAGCCCGATATTTGTAAATAGGTACAAGTACCTATTTCAATAGGCTTTTTTTCCTAATACACTATATAGTGGTTATACCCTCTTTGAGTGCATACCTGATGAGGTCTGCCTGGCGATGGATGCCCAATTTCTGCATTATATTGTTTCTATGGGCAAGTGCAGTTTTTAAAGCGATCTTGAGATGGCCGGCAACTTCTTTGTTCGTATATCCTTCAACAACTAGTTGCAGAATCTCTCTTTCTCTTTCCGTAAGGCTTACTATCTTTTTTTCTCCTATCTTCTGGCCTCTTGAATCAATGTAATCCTGTATTACAAAGGTAGATATCCTTGGGCTTAGAAAATATTCATTTTTGTAAACCGCGCGTATGGCCTGAATGATCTCATCAGCTGCTGAATCCTTTAAAACATAACCTCTTATACCCAAGCTCAAGGCCCTTTCTATAAATGCCCTGTTATCATGCATGCTTAGTATAATAACTCTGTTATTAGGATTGATCTGCATTATCTGGCTTGAGGCCTCGAGGCCGTTTAATATGGGCATGGATATATCTATTATAAATATATCCGCAGAATCCTTTTTTGCGATATCTACAACCTCTTTGCCGTTCGACGCCTCTGCAACAACATTTATATCCTGCTCCTGAGATATTACAGCAGCCAGGCCTTGCCTTACTATAGCATGATCGTCTGCCAGCACCACTTTTATAGCCATATTATACCTTTGCACCCATCGCGTAAGCGGGGTTTAAACCCCGCTTACGCGATGAAAATAGTTTATACTTCTTCGATTATCGGAAAAGTTACGTTTATCTTTGTGCCAGCTCTTAATTTAGACTGCAGAAAAAATTTCCCGTTCAATAAATCCACCCTTTCTCTCATGCCGCGCAAACCAAGTTTATCCACATTAGCCTCTCTGAAAAACTCCTCTGAGTTAAAACCTATACCATCGTCTTCTATTGTAAAATTTATTTCCCCGGCCTTAAGCAGTAAATCTATCTTTACATTTTTTGCCTTCGCGTGTTTCACTATGTTATTAAATGCCTCCTGGATAACCCTGTAAAGGGTTATAGCCACTTCGTCTTTTATATGGATACTGCCTATATTTTCCTTGAATTTTATATTTAGAGGGTATGACTTTGTGTAATGCGAGAAGAGTTCGCGCAAAACTGAAGGAAGCCCGAGCATGTCTAATTCCGCAGGCCTAAGGTCTATAAAAAGCGTCCTGATTTTATTTGCTGTATCTGCTAAGAGTGTTTTTGCGTCTTTTATTACGCGGAGGGCAGTATCGAGATTACGCTTCGTTATTTCTTTTTCAATTACGTTCAATGCTGAGCCAAGGGATACCGAGAACTGGCCTATCTCGTCATGAAGATCCCTCGATATCCTGTGCCTTTCCTCTTCCTGGATAGTGAGAATCTTTTTTGAAAATTCCCTTGCCTCAGCATCTTCCATAAAAATCCGTGTACTACATACTACAGCCCTTTGTTCACTATATACTCTATGAGGTCAACAACCCTGCATGAATAACCCCATTCATTGTCATACCAGCTGAGCACTTTTACCAAACGTTTATCTATTACATAGGTAAGTCCTGCGTCAAATATCGAAGAGCGCGGATTGCCGTTGAAATCTTTTGACACTAAAGGCTTGTCGCAATATTCAAGGATGCCGTTAAGTTTTCCTTCAGAGGCTTCCTTCATTGCCATATTGACTTCTTCTTTAGTGGTATCTTTTTCAACCTCTACTACCAGGTCAACAAGCGATACGTTAGGCGTAGGCACCCTTATCGCAAGGCCGTCAAGCTTGCCTTTTAATTCAGGAAGCACCAGGCTCACTGCCTTTGCGGCGCCTGTGGTAGTGGGTATCATTGAAAGCGCAGCTGCCCTTGCCCTTCTTAAATCCTTATGCACTAGGTCAAGGATTCTCTGGTCATTTGTATAAGAATGAATCGTGGTCATTAAGCCTCTTTTTATCCCGAACTTCTCGATTAAAACCTTGGCAACAGGCGCAAGGCAATTCGTTGTACAGCTCGCATTTGAAATTACGCTGTGCTTTGAAGGGTCATATACCCTTTCATTCACGCCCATTACAATCGTAAGATCTTCGTTCTTAGCTGGAGATGTGATTATAACCTTCTTTGCGCCTGCCTGGATATGTTTTACTGCTTTTTCTTTTTCCGTAAATACACCCGTGGATTCCACTACTATCTGAACCCCCATGCTTGCCCAAGGTATCTCTGCCGGATCTTTGTAAGTCATTATCTTTATTTCTTTTCCGTTTACAACAAGGGCATTTTCCTTTGCCTCAATATTTACCTTCAGCTCTCCCAGCGTAGAATCATATTTTAAAAGATGCGCCAGCGCAGCCGGCGGAGTCGGTAAATCATTAACTGCCACAAAATCAATATTGCGGTTCTCGATTGCCGCCCTGAAAACATTTCTG